>JANNYI010000419.1:0-7782 GCA_031410015.1 Betaproteobacteria bacterium
TGGCCGGAAGCGCGGGCGCCGTCGCGGTGGCCGGGATCGTGGCGCTGGCCGAGGCGATCGACAGGTTCCTGGCGTTGAGCCAGACGCGACTGACGGGCTTCACCACGCGCACGTCGATGTCGATGACGCCGTCGAAGGTGGCCTTGTCGGGATCGATGGTCAGCGTCGGCGCATAAGCCACCGGCAGCACGTCGCGCGGCAGGCGCAGTCCCGGCACATCGGTGGCGGCGGGCTGCGCATGGGCCATCGGCATCACGAAGGCGAGCGCAATACAAGCGCGCGCGAGCAGGCGCGAAACAGGGGTCAGGCGCGATTCATCCAAGGCAATGCGGCGTCGTTGACGGCGATGTGAAGCAAGAAGGAAACCGGGCGCGACTGGCCCGGCAACTGGTCTGACCAGTTTACCAGCAGCGGCCCAGCGCAGCCACCGCGCGGAAATGAACGATCGATATCACCGAAGGCGAGGCTTCAGCCTCGCGGGTTCAATGCACGCACCATCCCCGCGAGACTGAAGCCTCGCCTACGCGGCGTCAGGATCGATCGCGCCGCCACGCTATGATCCGGCCATGAATCACACTCTCGCCGGAACGCCGTGGATACCTCGCACAGCCTGATCGCCACGCTCGCGATCGGCTTTGCCTGGGCGTTTGCCTTCGGCATGCTGGCGGCGCGCGTCGGGCTGCCCACCATCGTCGGCTACCTGCTGGCGGGCATCGTCGTCGGCCCCTTCACGCCCGGCTTCGTCGCCGACACCAAACTCGCGCCCCAATTGGCGGAGATCGGCGTCATCTTCCTGATGTTCGGCGTGGGTCTGCATTTTTCGCTGAAGGACCTGCTGTCCGTCTGGCGCATTGCCGTTCCCGGCGCCATCGGCCAGATCGCGGTGGCCACGGCCATGGGTGCGGCCGCCGCGCACTTCTTCGGCTGGTCGCTGGCGGCCGGCATCGTGTTCGGCCTCGCGCTGTCGGTAGCCAGCACCGTCGTGCTGCTGCGCGCGCTGGAAGCGGAGGACGCCGTCGAGACGCACGACGGCCGACTTGCGGTGGGCTGGCTGGTCGTCGAGGACCTGGTGATGGTGCTGGCGCTGGTGCTGCTGCCGGTCTTCGCGCGGACGGGCGCCGCGGGCTTCGCCTCCGCGGCCACGCTGCCGATCGTCGGCATGGCGCTGCTCAAGGTGGGGATCTTCGCGGTGCTGATGCTGGTGGTGGGCACGCGCACGTTGCCGTGGATCCTGGGGCGCGTGGACCGGCTGCATTCGCGCGAGCTGCTGCTGGTGTGCGGCCTCGCGCTGGCGCTGGGCATCGCGTTCGGCGCGGCGGAAATCTTCGGCGTGTCCTACGCGCTGGGAGCATTCCTGGCCGGTGTCGTGCTGAACGGATCGCCGCTTGGCCATCGCGTGGCCAATCAGCTGCTGCCATTTCGCGACGCGTTCGCCGTGCTGTTCTTCGTCGCCGTCGGCATGGCCTTCGATCCGTCGATCCTGGTGCGCCAGCCACTGGCGATGGCCGTGACCGTGGCCATCGTCGTGGTCGGCAAGTCCATCGCCGCGTTCCTGATCGTGATCGCGCTGGGCCAGCCCGCGCACACCGGTTATCGCGTGGCCGCCGCGCTGGCCCAGATCGGCGAGTTCTCGTTCATCGTCGCGGCGATGGCCGTGGCGCTGGGCGTGATGCCCGCGGAGGGCAATGGCCTCATCCTGGGCGGCGCGCTGATTTCCATCCTGCTCAATCCGCTGGCGTTTCGGGCCGCGCGAGCGTTTGCGGGGAAGGCGCCGGACGTTACTTCCTGAGCAGGCCTGGGTTGAGACGCGCCGCGTGTGCGCCCGGCCCTGCCATCAGCGCCGAGCGCGATGCCGCGGTCGCGCGTCACGGGCAGCCGGCGCCGCGACCGATGCGGCGGCAATGAATCGTGCCTCCAGTACGATGCTGCGGCGACGGGCGGCAGGCGTGTTCACACGCCGCATCAGACATGCCCACGCGGCCTCCGCAATGGCGCGCGTCGGGTGGCGCAGGACCGCCAGCGGCGGCGACATGATCGATGCCCAGACCGGTTCGTCGAAGGCCAGCACCGACACATCCTCCGGCCAGCGCACCCCGAGCGCGCGCAGGATCTCGATCATCGCCAGCGCGATGGCGCTGTTGCTGGCGATGATGGCCGTGGGCGGCTGCGGGCCGCGCAACGCGGCGGCAACCTGCGCGGCAAACGCGGCATTGTCGGCATCGCGCTGGCAGACGTTGGCGACGATCCGCGCGGGGCCTGCGGCTGCGGCCGCACTGAATCCCGCAATGCGCTGCCGCGTCGTGACGAGCCGGTTGTCGCGAATCACGTACAGGAGATTGCGATGCCCGAGCGCGATCAGGTGCGCTGTGGCTTCGAACATCGCCTTGCGATCGTCGATGGCCACCGCGTCGAAGCGGCGGTCACCGGTCACGCGGTCCACCAGCACCGCAGGCGTCGCGCGTTCGGCCAGCAGGTCGAGCGTGGGGACTGAATCATGCGTGGGAATCAGGATGAGTCCATCCACGCTGCGACTGAGCAGCGCGCGCACGCGGCGCAACTCCAGCGCCGGGTCGCCGTGGCTCAGCACCTGCATCAGTTCGTAGCCTTCTTTGGCCGCCAGTTCCTCGAAGACCTCGAACAGGGCCGCGAAATAGGCACTGGAAGTCAGCGGCGCGCACAGGCCGATCACGCGCGACGCGCTGCGCCGCAGGCTTTGCGCAACGCCGTTGGGCAGGTATCCCAATTGCGCCATGGCCGCATTGACATGCGCGGCGCGCGGCGCGCTGACGTTGCCTACCGCATTGAGCACGTTGGACACCGTGCCGACGGAAACGCCAGCCAGTTTGGCCACATCGAGAATGGTCGGTCTGCCGGATGCCTTGCTGCTGTGCATGGGTGGGACCGGTTATGCGTCGGGCCGGCGCGACGGCGCCAACGTCGTTGCGTCGCTTGCGGGAAGGGCGTATCGTACCATTTTTGAATCGTTTCAATCCATGCTCCTTGCCCCTTCCGGGCAATACCGGCACGAAACCCTGCGATGAAAATTGCCCGCATCGACACGTTCAAGTTCTGGGTGGACTGGTGCAACTGGCTCTTCGTGCGCATCACCACCGACGACGGCCTCACCGGCTGGGGCGAAGCGTCGCTGCACGGCGCCATCGAGGCAGTGGAAACGGCCATTCACGAGTACGCGCCGCATCTGGTCGGCCACGACCCTTCTGGTCCCGAGCGGCATTGGCATCGCCTGTACAACGCCTGGCGGTGGCGCGGCGGCGCGGTCTACTCGACCGCATTGTCGGCCCTCGACATCGCACTGTGGGACCTTGAAGGCAAGCGTCTTGGCGTGCCCGTGTACCGGCTGCTGGGCGGGCCGTTTCGCACGTCGTTGCGCGGGTACGCAAGTCACTGGCTGCAAGGTGCCGCGACGGCGGAGGATGCGTTCAACGGCGCGCGCGAGGCGCGAAGCCGCGGGTTCTCCGCGTTCAAGTGCCGGCCGTTCTCGCACGAGGGTCTCCTGGCCAACGAGGCCGCGGAGATCCGCAAGGCGGCGATGCTGATGGAAGCCGCGCGCGACGGCCTCGGTGCCGACGGCGAAATATTCATCGAATGCAGCGAACTGCTGTCGCCACGCACGGCCGTGCTGATGGACGCGGCACTGCAGCCGTTTCGCCCGGGGTGGTTCGAGGAACCGATCCCGTTCGAGAATTCGAAGGCCATGGCGCAACTGCAGCGCGACATCCGCACACCGATTGCCACCGGCGAGCGCCTGCTGTCGCGCTTCGAGTATCGCGAAATTCTCGAACAGGGTGGTTGCCGCATCATCCAGCCCGACCTGATGCATGCGGGCGGCTTCACCGAAATCCGCAAGATCGCCGCACTTGCCGACATGTACTACGTGCCGGTGGCCCCGCACAACCCGGGCGGCCCGATCTGCACCGCCGCTGCCATGCACCTCGCTGCCGCCATTCCCAACTTCCTGATCCTCGAGCAGATGGAACCGCAGCGCGCGCTGCGCGACCGCATGTCGAGCGTGCCCATCCGTTTCGAGGACGGCCACTTCCTGCTGCCGGAAGGCCCGGGCCTGGGCATCGAGCCGAATCTCGAAGCCCTGCAGGAGTTCGCGTTTCGCCCGCAACCGCGCACCGAGCGCGCGGGTTCGCTCTACCGCTGAAGGAGGTAACCATGCGTGTCGTGACTCGTTCCACCATCCTGCTGGCCGCGGCCATCGCCGGCGCATTGACCGTGACCGCGGCGCTGGCCCAGCAACCGATCGTGTTGCAGTGGCAAACGGCCAACCTCACCGAGAGCCAGTACGAGCCGGTGTGGAAGCAGACCATCGCGGAATTCGAGGCCGCCAACCCGGGCATCAAGATCGACCCGGTGCTGGTCGCGCGCAAGGATCACTGGACCAAGTTCGTCGCCGCCGCGCAGGCGAAGAAGGCGCCGTGCATTGTCACGGTGGACCTCACCACCGCCGCCTACAACGGCTACCTGCTGCCGCTCGACAAGTTCTACCAGGCGGAGCCCGCGGAGTTCCGGCGCGCCTGGAGCGCCGACATGCTGAGCGCGGCCCAATGGAAAGGCCAGCTCTACGGGCTGCCGATCTGGGGCGGCACCTATGCCGAGATCTACAACCGCGACCTCGTGGTCAAGGCTGGCCTCGACCCGTCCAAGCCGCCGAAGACCTGGGACGAGTACCTTGCGTGGGCGAAGAAGCTCACCGGCACCGACACGTGGGCCACCGCGGTCATGGGCGGCAAGACCGACACCACCACCCGCGTGCTGCTGATGTGGATCTGGTCCAACGGCGGCGAGGCCTTCAATGCCGACATGACCGAAGCGACGTTCGCGAAGAATCCCAAGAGCCTCGAAGCCATCAAGTTCTATCTCGGCCTGGCCGGCAAGCAGGGCGTGGCGGCGCCGTCGCCCACGACCACGAATTATCTCGAACAGACCAACCTCTTTGCGCAAGGCAAGATCGCCACGATGCGCAATGCCTACTGGGCGATCCCCAAGGTCGTCGGCGACAATCCGGCAATGAAGGGCAAGTCCTTCGTGGCGCCCGGGCCGGCCAACATTCCCAACGCGCCCACGCTGGCCACCGTATCCGCGTCGTCCATTTCCACCAGTTGCCCGCATCCCGAAGCGGCGTGGAAGTTCATCAAGTTCGACGCCGGCAAGAAGTGGGCAGTCGAGCGCGCGCGCGTGGCCAACTGGATGCCGCTGCGCAACGACATGGCCGATGACCCGGCGATCAAGGCCGATCCGCTGCTCGCGCAATTCGTGCAGATCGGCACCAACGCCCGCAGCTATCCGCTGCCCAGCCCGATCTGGGCCGAGATCGCCGCCAACGACATCGTCGACGCCGTGCAGAAGGCGTTGCTGCAGCCGGACAAGACCGAGGAAATCTTCAAGGACCTCGATGTGCGGCTGACGAAGAAGCTGAAGGACGTCTGACCGACCGCGGACCGGTGCTCGTGCAACCTGCTGCCCGGCGCCGGTCGCCCTGGCGCCTGCGCCGGCGCGTGGGGTACGCCTTCATTGCGCCGGTGTTCCTGTTCCTGTGCGCCGTCGTCGTGCTCCCGCTGCTCCACGCCTTCTGGACCAGCCTGCATCGCGTGCGCGGCCTCAATGCCACGTTTGTCGGCCTGCAGAATTATGGCAAGGTGCTGACCGACGATGCGTTCTGGCATTCGCTTGCCACGTCGGTGCAGTTCACCGCCGTATGCGTGACATTGCACATGCTGATCGGCCTGCTGCTGGCGATGCTGCTGAACGAGCTGCGCTTCGCCCGTACCGCGTTGCGCATTGCGTTCCTGCTGCCGTGGATGGTGGCCCCCGCCGTCGGCGCCACGATCTGGCTGTGGCTGCTCGAGCCGCAGTTCGGCGTCGTCAATTTTCTGCTGCAGGCAGGCGGCATCGTCCGCGCCCCGGTGCCCTGGCTGGGCGAACCGGGTCTGGCCTTCGCTTCGGTGGTGGCCGTGGACGTGTGGCGCGGGGTGCCTTTCGTGCTGCTGCTGATGCTGGCCGGACTGCAGACGATTCCGAAGGAGCAGTACGAAGCGGCGGCACTCGACGGCGCCAGCGCGTGGCAGCGTTTCCGCTACGTCACGCTGCCCAATCTGCGTTACCTGCTGGTCGTCGCCTCCACGCTCGACATCATCAATACGGTGCGCCACTACGACATCATCGGCGTGATGACCGCCGGCGGCCCCGCGGGCGCCACCGAGGTGCTGCCCGTGCTGCTGTACAACACCGCCTTTCGCGGCAATCGCTTCGGCGAAGCGGCGGCGATCGGCGTGCTGCTGCTGCTGGTCGTGCTTGCGTTCTCGATCTTCCATATCCGGTACACGCGCCCGGAGCAGGGCAGCGCGCAATGAAAATCCGGCGGCAGGATGCAAACCTGGCGCGCTGGGCGGTGGCGCTGGTGGCGCTGGCCATCGTGGTGTTTCCCTTCTACTGGATGGTCAACACGTCGCTCAAACCGGCGTCGGAAATCTTCGTATCGCCGCCGACGTTCGTATCGCCGAACTGGTCCGTTGACGCCTATGTCACCGTGCTTACACAGCGGCCCGTGGCCCGCTACTTCATCAACAGCCTCGTGGTCGCGCTGGGCACCACGCTGCTTTCGGTCACGCTGGCTGCATTCGCAGCCTACGGCTTCACGCGCTTCTTTCCACGCGGCGCGACCCCGTTCATCGTGTTCCTGCTGTTCACGAAGATGCTGCCGGAAACGCTGCTGATCATTCCCTACTTCCAGCTGATGTCGGACCTGGGCCTTCTCAACACCTACTTCGCGCTGATCCTCGCCTATTCGTCGTTCGCGCTGCCGTTCTCCGTGTGGATGCTGATCGGCTTCTTCCGGTCCATTCCGCGCGACATCGACGAAGCGGCGATGATCGACGGCGCGTCCTACCTGCAGTCGTTCTTTCGCGTGATCCTGCCGCTGGCGCGGCCCGGCCTCGTCGCGGTGGCGCTCTTCACCTTCCTGATCGCCTGGAATTCATACCTGTGGGCGCTGGTGCTCACCACGGATTCATCGATGTACGTGCTATCGGTGGGCATCGCCAACATGGTGGGCGAGTATCGCGTGCAATGGAACGAACTGATGGCCGCCGCCGTGATCGCCGCGCTGCCGGTCATGGTGCTCTATTCGTTGCTGGAGCGGCACCTCGTTTCCGCCATCACCGCCGGCGCGGTCAAGGGCTGACATTGCCGGATTTGGGGTGATAATCCGTGCCAGTCATCCGCAGGTGCGGGTGGCACCATCAGGAGTTTCCCTTGGCTCGACTGCTCAAGCAAACCCGGTTCATTGCCTTCCTCGCGCTCGCGATGCTGACCACGATGGCGGCCATCGCGCCGGCCCAGGCCCAGCAGCCCGTCCGCCCCAAGGTCGTCGTGCAGATGAGCGACGGCGACCTCGCCAAGTGGAATCTTGCGCTCAACAACATGCGCAACATGCAGGCAGAACTCGGCGCCGCCAACATCGACATCGAGCTCGTGGTCTACGGCCCGGGCATCGGCATGGTGAAGGCGGACTCGGTGGTGGGCAACCGCGTCGACGAGGCCATGACCGCCGGTGTCAAGGTGCTGGTGTGCGAGACGACCATGACCGGGGCGAAGCTGACGCCGGCCGACATGATGAGCAAGGTTGGTTACGTGCGCGCCGGCGCGGTGGAAATCACGCAGAAGCAGATGCAGGGCTGGGCGTATCTGCGGCCGTGACGGCGGATCCGCACCCACTGCAACCCGTCCAATACCTGTAGGCGAGGCGTAAGCCTC
>JANNYI010000420.1:0-8027 GCA_031410015.1 Betaproteobacteria bacterium
CCGGACACGTAAACAGCACGGCGGATTGGTTCAGCAACGAACCGCTGGCCGCGTCCTGCTTCACGTCGTCGTCGCTGCGCACGACAATGGCAATCCGGATGGCCTTGATCGAGCGGATGCGCGCCGCGTTGTTGGCCGGCGCCGGCACGGTCTTGAATTCGGTATCGGAGTAGTCGATGCCGTTGCCGCAGGTGTTGCTGTTGTCGGCGGACGTCCAGCAGTCGACAAGGTTCTGCGGATCGGCGACCGCATCCACGCCGTACTGCACTTTCAGCAGCACGACGTTTTGCGCCACCGGCACCGGGACTGCCGCCAGAATGAGTCCGGGCGTGTCGTCGAGACTGTCCAACTGGCCCTTGGCGGCATTGACCGAGTAGAGGGTGCGCGTGACCCGGTTACCGAGATTGAAGGCGCGGGAGCCTGTGGTGTAACCGAACGCCGTGCCGGCCTGCAGTGCGTAGGTCAACGCAATGCGGCCGCCGACGTCGGCAGGAGGGTAGGCCGCCAACGACGGGTGCTGGGTGATGCCGGTGACCTGGACCAGCGTGCAGTTGGCGGCGCCGGTGGCGGTTTCCGTGGCGATCACCCAATCGCCCACCTTGAATCCGTTGGGGCTGATCACCGGATACGGAGTGGCCGCCACGCCGCCTGCGCCGAACGAAATGGGATGGGTAATGCGCGGGGCGTTGCTGTAGAAGACCGTAAGGCTGTCGCTGGCGGTGGCGCTGCCGCCATCGCCGATCAGTGCGGGAATGGGCCGCAGCCGCCACTCGTCGCAGCCGGCCAGCTCGGTGATGCCGGACATCACGCCGTTGCCGCCGCTGGCGATTTCGCGGTTGAGCACGAATTGCGCGAGCTGCCCCGTGATCTGCGCATCGGCGACGCCGATGGTGCTGCGCTTGTAGGTCTCCGCCACGATCAACGTGTTGTAGATGACGAGCACGACCAGCATGCCGATGAGGATGCCGACCATCACTTCGATGATGCCGGCACCACGTTGCACGGCGCGGGCGATTGCGGTCATTGGACGGGGCGCGTGCATCAGTTCATCCGCACGGTGGCGGACGTCGTGTAGTTGTGCTCCGGCCCGAGCACGACCGACGGCGGCTTCCAGAACACCCTGACCAGGACGTCGAAGCCCGTGGACGGCGTGGCACCGCGCTGCGTGACCGTGACGGCCGGCACCGTGGTCGATCCGGGCAGGCGGCTTTGCACCAGCGTCTGGAACTCGGTGTACGCCGCGCCGCCGGTTTCAAAGTCAACCTTCAGCGAGTTGGGGTCCGACAGCCACATGCGACTGATGTAGTCGCTGGCCAGGAACGCCGCCTCGCTGCGGAATTGCGATTCGTCGGTGTCCTGCATGGCGCGGGCCTGCAGCCCCACGAGCCCCAGTACGCCGAGGGCGACGATCAGGATGGCGATCAGCGCTTCGAGCAGGAAGCTGCCTTGTTGCGGGCGAGCGGCGGCGGATTGCCTGATGGCGGGGTTGGTCATGGTCACGTCGTGCAGAACCGTGGGGAAGTGGTGTCGGAGACTGCCGGGTCGCAGACCTTGATGCCGGTGCGGCCACCGCCGACCAGCACCGTCAGGGGCCGGGTGTTGGCGACCGCGCCGCTGAACGTGACCGCAATGGCGGTGATGGGCGCCGTGGCCACATCGGGCGGCGAAAGCACGCCGCCAAACGAACTGAAGGTGGTGATCGTGGCGGTCGGCGGCGCGGTGGTAAAGGCCGCCAGGACCGAACCTTCGGCGAAGACGCCGACCTGGAGCTGGGTGCCATCGCTCAACACGCGCGCCTGCCATCCGCCGCTGCCGGTGGTGGGATCGAGCACGAATTCCACCGGTGCATTGCGCTTGATGGCCTCCGCCTGCGCATAGCGCATGCCGCTGACGATGGACTCGGCGGCGGCACGAATCTGCGCATCCGCCGCCCACACCGCATAGTTGGGCGCGGCGAGCAGCAGCAGCGTGGCCGCAATGGCCAAGCCGATCATCAGCTCGATCAGCGAAAAGCCGCGGGCAATGCGCTGCGTCATGAGCATTCACCGCTCTTGCGCACGAACCAGCAGGTGGCGGATGTCCAACCAGTCGGCCCGGCCGAGGACTTGGCGTTGGCCTGGTTGACCGTGAGCACGAAGCTGGTGCTCATGCCCTTGGCCGGGCGGCCCGTTGCCGTGATCGTGTAGGTGGTTGCTGTCGCTGCACACGTCAGGGTGAATGGCGCGCCGGTGTCGGCGTTGTAGATGGAGGTCATCAGGATGGCCGGGTCGTCGATGCCGCAGGTGGTGCCCGACGAGTTGTAGGCGCGGTTGTCCATGAAGTAGCGTTCCTGCTGCGCGCGCAGGTCGGCCAGCTTGGTGTGCGCATCCAGCAACTTGCCGCGCGTGATGTACTCGCTGTAGTTGGGCAGCGCGATGGCGGCCAGGATGCCGACGATGGTTACCGTGACCAACACCTCGATCAAGGTGAAGCCGGCAGAACGCAGGACGGTCGACGGTGTGGCGGGGCGCATGGCAATGCTCCTTGGGGGACGTTTGGATACTAGGGGCGGACCTGAGCCCGGCGCAATGCGGCCCTGACTAGTGGTTTTCTGCAGGGAATGGACGGTCGGATGCCGCCGCAACAAGCCTTTGGGCCGCTCTGGCGGCAGGTGGGCACCCAGCCGGTGAAATCAAGGACAAATCGCCTTCGTCCTGGCGATTCGGACGCGTCCGCTTCCAACAAGCACGACTTCCACGGCTGCAAAGCCAGGCTTGCAGACCCTAAACGTGCCCATTTGCAATGCCCCGTTCAGCATACGCGCATGCCCGAACGGTGTGAAGGAAACGTAATCGGCCAGCGGTTTGTTCGACGCGACGTGAATTCCGCGGGTTGGGGGCTCGACACGGATGACCGCGTCGTCGCCGTCGACCTCGCCCTTGGTGCCGGTGTCCTCATGCAGCAGGAAACCCTGGTCCCAACCACCGGTGTCGGCGCACTGGACGCCGTCGGCGGATTTGCACAAATTGACCCGATGTCCGCGCTTGATGGCCTCCGATCGCGCCAGTTGCATGCTTTTAGCCAACAATATCGCCTGATTCATGACCTGATCGTTGCCGATCCAGCGACCCCACGACGGCAGGGCGAGGGTCACCAGCACGGCGGCGATGCCGAGCGCAACGACCAGTTCAACCAACGTGAAGCCTTGTTGCGGGCGCCGCGGCGAGGCTGCAGCAGCGGATGCGCGGACCGGACGGCGGGCATTGGGTGGGCAATGGTCCATGGTTGGCTTGACCTCGACGTGGCGGGCGCGCAGTGGCGACCGGGTGCGAGGCCAAGGTATCGGTGCGGCCCGGCGGGGGGCCATGCGTCGGACGGGCTAATCCCAACGGCTGATTGACCGGCGCCCGGCAATACGCGCCCGCCGGCGGGCTCGCGACGGCATGGGAGCCGCAGCGATCGCCGCCCGTCCATCCAGCCCCGCTTGACAGAAATTAGTTTAGTTCTAAAATAAACCCGCGACGGCCGGCGCATCGTCCCGGCAGGCCCGCATCTTCGACAGGATGTTCCGATGGCATCTATGCGCGTGCTTTGCCTGGGTGGTGGTCCCGCAGGGCTTTACACGGCCCTGCTGATGAAGAAGGCCGATCCGCGGCGCGCGGTGCGCGTCGTCGAGCGCAACCGTCCCGGCGACACCTTCGGCTGGGGCGTTGTCTTCTCGGACCAGACGCTCGGCAATCTCGACGCCGCCGACGCCGACACGGCGCACGCAATCGTCGGCGCGTTCAACCGCTGGGACGACATCGACGTGCACTTCAAGGGGCGCACGGTCACCTCCGGCGGCCATGGCTTCTGCGGCATAGGGCGCAAGCGCCTCCTCAACATCCTGCAGGCACGGTGTCAGGCGCTGGGCGTGGAACTCGTCTACGACACCGACACGGCGGACGACATCGCGGCGGCGCGCGAATTCAGCGCCGACCTCGTCGTGGCCTCCGACGGGCTCAACAGCCGGATCCGCACGCGCTACGCCGAGACGTTCGAACCGGACGTCGAGCTGCGCCAGTGCCGCTTCGTGTGGCTGGGCACGCGCAAGCTGTTCTCCGCGTTCACGTTTGCGTTCGTCGAAACGCCGCACGGCTGGTTCCAGGCGCACGCGTACCAGTACGACGGGGACACCTCCACGTTCATCGTCGAGACGCCCGAGGCAACGTGGCGCGCGGCCGGGCTCGAGGCGATGTCGCAGGACGAGGGCATCGCGTATTGCGAGCGCCTGTTCGCCCCGTGGCTCGACGGCAATCCGCTGCTATCCAATGCCAAACACATTCGCGGCTCGGCGATCTGGATCCGCTTTCCGCGCGTGGTGTGCCGCACGTGGGTGCACTGGAACGCCATCGACGGCAGGCATGTGCCCGTCGTGCTGATGGGCGACGCCGCGCATACCGCGCACTTTTCGGTGGGTTCGGGTACCAAGCTCGCCCTGGAGGACGCGATCGCGCTGGCGCGCGCGGTGGACGCGGCGCCCGACCTGGCGAGCGCATTGCACGGCTATCAGGCCGAGCGGTCGCTCGAGGTGCTGAAGATCCAGAATGCCGCGCGCAATTCCACCGAATGGTTCGAGAACGTTGCGCGCTATACCGCGTTCGAGGCCGAGCAGTTTGCCTACAGCCTGCTGACGCGCAGCCAGCGCATCTCGCACGAGAACCTGAGGCTGCGCGACGCGAAGTTCGTCGAGCGCATCGAGGGCTGGTTCGCGCGACGCACGCAGCCCGACGCCGCGGCGGTGCCGCCGATGTTCACGCCGTTCACGCTGCGCAGCGTCACGCTGCCCAATCGCGTGGTGGTTTCGCCGATGGCCCAGTATTCCTGTCGCGACGGCATGCCGGACGACTACTACCTCGTGCACCTTGGCAGCCGCGCGCACGGCGGTGCGGGTCTCGTGTTCACCGAGATGGTGTGCGTGGCCCCGGACGCGCGCATCTCGCCAGGCTGTGCCGGCCTCTGGAGCGATGCGCATACGGCGGCGTGGCGGCGCATCGTCGCCTACGTGCATTCGCGCACGGCGGCCAAGATCGCGCTGCAGCTGGGACACGCGGGGCCGAAAGGCTCCACGCAATTGGGCTGGGAAGTGGCGGATGCGCCGCTGCCGGAAGGCAATTGGCCGCTGGTGGCGCCATCCGCAATTGCGTATGGTCCCGACAACCAGTTTCCGCAGGCGATGACGCGCGCCGACATGGATCGCGTGCGCGACCAGTTCGTGCGGGCCGCACAGCGCGGCGCCGACGCCGGCTTCGACTGGCTGGAATTGCACTGCGCGCACGGCTACCTGCTGGCGGCCTTCCTGTCGCCGTTGACCAATCATCGCGATGACGCCTACGGTGGGTCGCTCGAGCAGCGCGCGCGGTATCCACTCGACGTGTTTCGCGCGATGCGCGCCGTGTGGCCGGCGGACAAGCCGATGTCGGTGCGGATCTCGGCCCACGACTGGGCGCCGGGCGGCAACACGCCGGACGACGCAGTGGCGCTGGCGCGTTTGTTCCGCGAGGCGGGCGCGGACTTGATCGACGTGTCGTCGGGGCAGACGTCGCGCGCAGCCAAGCCGGTATACGGCCGCATGTACCAGACCCCGTTCGCCGATCGCATCCGCAACGAGGCCGGCATTGCCACGATGGCGGTGGGCGCGATCTTCGAGCCCGATCACGTCAACAGCATCCTGATGGCCGGCCGCGCGGACCTCTGCGCGATCGGACGGCCCCACCTGGCCGATCCCTACTGGACGCTGCATGCGGCCGCGGCGCTGGGCGTGCGCGACGTCGAGTGGCCGGTTCAGTACCTGCCCGGGCGCGACCAGTTTGAGCGCAATCTGGCGCGCGCGGCGCAGATGGCGAACGAGCGGCCCGAGGCCAACGGCTGACGCGCATGCAGACCATCGACCACGATGCCGTTGCCGCGTCGTCGCCGTTGGCCGCCGATGCCGAGACACGCGGCACCGACGATCATCACGAGTCGTTGCGCCTGTGGCTGCGCCTCCTCACCTGCACGCAAATGGTGGAACGCGAGATCCGCGCACGGCTGCGCGAGCGCTTCTCGATCACGCTGGCGCGCTTCGATCTGCTGGCCCAGCTGGAGCGCCATCCACAGGGGCTGCGCATGGGCGAGCTGTCGCGGCGGATGATGGTCACCGGGGGCAACGTCACCGGCCTCACCAGCGAACTGGTCGCGGAAGGGCTCGTGGACCGCGCGCCGGCGCCCGAGGACCGGCGCGCGTTTGCGGTACGGCTGACGCCCAAGGGCAAGGCGGCGTTCGACGCGATGGCCGCTGAACACGAACAGTGGGTGATCGGCATGCTGGCCGAAGTGAGCGCACCCGATCGCGCCACTCTTTACCAGATGCTGGGCACGCTCAAACGCAGCGTCAGCCGCATGCAGGAGGCAACATGAGCACGAGCACGGGCATGGCGGGGCAGCAGCAGCCGTTGCGGGAGTATCAGGCGCGCAACTTCCAGTGGAGCACGGATGCCGACGGCAAGGTCGCCACGCTGACGCTCAATCGGCCGGAGCGCAAGAATCCGCTGACCTTCGATTCCTATGCGGAGATGCGCGACCTCTTTCGCGCGCTGGTGTACGCCAACGACGTCAAGTGCGTGGTGGTCACCGGGGCCGGCGGCAACTTCAGTTCCGGCGGCGACGTGCACGAGATCATCGGCCCGCTCACCGCGATGTCCGCGCCGCAGTTGCTCGACTTCACGCGGATGACGGGCGACCTCGTGCTGGCAATGCGGCGCTGCCCGCAACCCATTGTGGCCGCGGTCGACGGCATTTGCGCGGGTGCGGGCGCAATGGTGGCCCTGGCGTCCGACATCCGCTTCGGCACGGCGGCGGCACGTACGGCATTCCTGTTCACGCGCGTGGGCCTGGCCGGTGCGGACATGGGCGCGTGCACGTTGCTGCCGCGCACGATCGGGCAGGGCCGCGCTGCGGAGCTGCTGTACACCGGCCGCGTGATGACGGCCGACGAAGGCGCGGCGTGGGGCTTCTTCAACCGGATCGTGCCGGCCCCGACGCTGCTCACCGAGGCGCAGCAGTTTGCGCGCACGCTGGCGGACGGCCCGACCTTCGCGCACGCGATGACCAAGAAGCTGCTGCATCAGGAGTGGGCGATGGATGTGGACGCGGCGATCGAAGCCGAGGCGCAGGCGCAGGCCATCTGCATGCAGACGCAGGATTTCCGGCGTGCCTATGAAGCCTTCGCGGCGAAGAAGACGCCGAAATTCGAAGGCAACTGACATGGACCGCGTCCACTTCGACTGGCCGTTCTTTGCCGACGCGCATCGCGCGATGGCGCGTGACCTCGACACGTGGAGCGTCGCGCATCTCTCGCCAGTGCGTCCGCCCACGCGGCAGCCGATGTCGACGCCGCGTGCCGCGCCCATGTGCGCGCGCTGGGCGCCGCCGGCTGGCTGCGCTATTGCGTGCCGGCAGCGGACGGCGGCGCATTGCCCGCACTCGATTCGCGTGCGCTGTGCATCGCGCGCGAAACGCTGGCGTATCACGACGGGCTGGCCGACTTCGCGTTCGCGATGCAGGGCCTGGGCAGCGGCGCGATCTCGCTGGCGGGGACGACGGCGCAGCGTGCTGCGTGGCTGCCGCGCGTGGCCACGGGTGAAGCGATCGCGGCGTTTGCGTTGTCCGAGCCGGATGCCGGGTCGGATGTGGGCGCAATGGCCACGCGGGCGGTGCGACAGGGCGATCACTATCTGCTCGACGGCACCAAGACCTGGATCTCCAACGGCGGGATCGCCGACTTCTATTGCGTGTTCGCGCGCACCGGACCGGCGGGCGGTGGCGCGAAGGGCATCTCGGCATTCATCGTGCCTGCCGCTGCGCCCGGACTGGTGGTGACCGAGCGCATCGAAGTGATCGCGCCGCATCCGCTGGCGCGGATCGAGTTCCGGCAGTGCCGGATTCCGGCAACGGCGTTGCTGGGCGCCGAAGGCGAAGGTTTCAAGCTGGCGATGCGCACGCTCGACATCTTCCGCGCGTCGGTGGCG
>JANNYI010000421.1:0-7369 GCA_031410015.1 Betaproteobacteria bacterium
GTGATCACCAGCGTCAGGTCCTGCTGCGGCCTGATGCCCGGCGGGACGACGATATCGAAGGTCTCGTCGCCGATGATGCCGAGCTTCTCGACAGTGTCGCTGCCCTTGAACTGCAGCGGCAGCACGCCCATGCCGACGAGATTCGACCGGTGGATGCGCTCGAAGCTCTTGGCGATCACCGCGCGGACGCCCAGCAACTGCGTGCCCTTGGCGGCCCAGTCGCGCGAGCTGCCGGTGCCGTATTCCTCGCCGCCGAACACGATGGTGGGGGTGCCTTCCGCGACGTAACGCATGGCCGCGTCGTAGATGAACATCTTGGCGCCCGTCGGCTGGAACAGCGTCACGCCGCCTTCCTCGCGCTTGCCCTCGGCGGAGAGCGGAAGCATCAGGTTCTTGATGCGCACGTTGGCAAAGGTGCCGCGCATCATCACCTCGTGATTGCCGCGGCGCGAGCCGTAGCTGTTGAAGTCTTCCCTGGGCACGCCGTTGGCGATGAGCCATGCGCCGGCGGGGGACTTTTCCTTGATCGAGCCCGCGGGGGAGATGTGGTCGGTGGTGACCGAGTCGCCGAAGATGCCCAGCGCCTTGGCGCCCTTGATGTCGGTGGTGGGCTTGGGCGTCATCGAGAAACCGTCGAAGAACGGCGGTTTGGCAATGTACGTGGACGTCGGCCAGTCGTAGACCTGGCCGGCGGCGCCGGCGATCTTGCCCCACAGCGGCGTGGCATTGGCGAGGTCGCCGTACAGCTTGCGATAGGTGGCGGGGTTGCGCGCGTGCTGCATCACCGCGGCAATCTCGTGCGACGTGGGCCAGACATCCTTCAAGAATACCGGCTTGCCGTCGGCGCCCATTCCGAGCGGCTCGGTGGTCAGGTCGCGCAGCACCGTGCCGGCGATGGCATAGGCCACGACCAGCGGCGGCGAGGCGAGGAAATTGGCCTTGAGGTTGGGATGGATGCGCGCTTCGAAGTTGCGGTTGCCCGACAGCACCGCGGCGCATACGAGATCGTTCTCGACGATGGCTTCGTTGAACTGGGGCGCGAGATCGCCGGCATTGCCGATGCAGGTGGTGCAGCCGTACGCGGCGACGTTGAAGCCGAGTTGCTCGAGGTAGGGCAGGAGGCCCGCCTTGGTCAGGTAGTCGGTGACCACGCGCGAGCCGGGGGCGAGCGAGGTCTTGATGTGCTTCTGCACCGTGAGTCCGCGCTCGACCGCCTTTTTGGCCAGCAATCCCGCGGCCAGCAGCACGCCCGGATTGGACGTGTTGGTGCACGACGTGATGGCCGCGATCAGGATGTCGCCGCTGCCGATTGCCACGTGCTTGCCGCCGGCCACGTCGACGCGGTCGGGGGTGGGCCGGTTGGCGACCATTTCGGCGACGTCGCGCGGCGCATTGCCGGCCACCGGCGCCAGCGCATCGCCGATGGCGCCCGCGCCGTTCGCCACCACGGTGGTGGTGACGCGGCGCTGCATTTCCGCGGCCGGCTTGCCGAAGCCGTTGGCGGCCACCGGCGCGCTGAAGAGCTCGGTGAACTTCGCCTTCATCTGCGGCAGTTCGATCCTGTCCTGCGGCCGCTTCGGGCCGGCCAGCGACGGCGTGATCGTGGCGAGATCGAGTTGCAGTGTCTTGCTGTAGTCGATCGCGCCGGCCTTGGGCACGCCGTACATGTCCTGCGCCTTGAAGTACGACACGAAGGCGTCGACCTCGTCGGCCGTGCGGCCGGTGGCGGTGAGGTAGTCGACCGTGGCATCGTCGACGGGGAAGAAACCCATCGTGGCGCCGTACTCGGGCGCCATGTTGGCGATGGTGGCGCGGTCGGGTACGGCGAGCGACGCGGTGCCTTCGCCGAAGAATTCGACGAACTTGCCCACCACCGTCTCGCGGCGGAGCATCTCGGTGATCGTGAGCACGAGGTCGGTGGCCGTGGTGCCTTCGGGCAGCTTGCCTTTGAGCTCCACGCCGACGACGTCCGGCGTGAGGATGTACACGGGCTGCCCGAGCATGCCCGCTTCGGCCTCGATGCCGCCCACGCCCCAACCCACGACGCCGATGCCGTTGATCATCGTCGTATGGCTGTCGGTGCCGACCAGCGAATCCGGGTAGTAGACGTCGCCCGCCTTGTGCACGCCGCGGGCCAGGTATTCGAGGTTGACCTGGTGCACGATGCCGATGCCGGGCGGGACGACGCCGAACGTATCGAAAGCCTGCATGCCCCACTTCATGAACTGGTAGCGCTCGTTGTTGCGCGTGAACTCGAGCTTCATGTTGAGGTCGAGCGCCTCGCGGGTGCCGTAGTGGTCGATCATCACGGAGTGGTCGACGACGAGGTCGACGGGCACCAGCGGCTCGATGGCCTTGGGGTCGCGGCCCATGTCGCGCGCCACGTTGCGCATGGCGGCCAGGTCGGCCAGCAGCGGCACGCCGGTGAAGTCCTGCAGCACGACGCGGGCGACGACGAACGGGATCTCGTCGACGCGGTTGCCGGTGGGCGCCCAGTTGGCCAGCTGCCGCACGTGCTCCTCGGTCACCTTCCTGCCGTCGCAATTGCGCAGCACCGACTCGAGCACGATGCGGATCGATACGGGCAGCCGCGAGACGCGGCCGATGCCGGCACGTTCGAGCGCGGGCAGCGAATAGAACGCTCCGGCGGCACCGGAAGCGAGCTTGAACTGGGACAGCGTGCCGTGCAGGTTGTGACTCATGACGTTCCCTGTGAGTGAATGGTCGTTACTTGGCTTTGGGTGAGGCGGACGCCTTGGCGTTGCCGATGTTCTTGATGTTCATCTTCTGGCCGTTGGGCAGCAGCATGTCGCCGGGGACGAGGCCGTCGCGGCAGGCGCCGACATACTTCCCTTCCATGCTGGTCTTCGCTTCCTTCATCCCCATGAACGGAGGCGAATAGGTGGAGTCGATCTCCGTCCGGTAGCCGGTTTCGCCGGAGAAGGTCATGACCGCCTTGGTGACGATGGTGGATTCGCCGATCTTGCACTGCGACAACGAGATCACGCGCGAGCCTTCGCGCTTCATCTCGTTCTTGCTGCACATCTCCTTCTGCATGCCGACGCCCATGCTGATCAATTCCTTCTGTACGGCGTCATCGGTGCACATCGTGGTCTTGCGTGGCGTCGAACCCTTGCCGGCGTCGGTGGTCATCTCCCACTGGCCGGCCTTGAGCTTCGGATAGTCGTCCGCCGCGAACGCGGGCAGTCCCAGCATGGCCAGCAGCGCGACCAGCAGCTGCAACGGGTAACGCATCGGTTCACCTCTCGTCGGCGGGTTCATGGTTCGGGCACCATCATGTCGACGAAACGCTGTACGGGCAAGGCAGCGAGTCGTGCGGGATCGGCGGCCAGCGCCAGCAACGCATCGCGGCGAGAGCCGTGGAACCGTCGCTCGACGTTGCGGTGAAACTTGGCGGCGAGGAGCGGTCGGGCCTCGTCGCGGCGCCGGCGATGGCCGACCGGATACTCGACCGTCACCTCCGGCAGGCGCGTGCCGTCGATGAACTCGATGGCGATGCCGTTGGCGATCGAGCGTTTGGCCGGATCGAGGTAATCGCGGGTGAATGCCGGGTCCTCCACGCAGACCATCTTCGCGCGCAGTGCGTCGATGCGCGGATCGGCCGCAACCGCGTCTTCGTAATCGGCTGCGGTGAGCCGGCCATGCAGCAACGGCACGGCAATCATGTACTGCAGGCAATGATCGCGATCCGCCGGATTGGCCAGCGGGCCGTCCTTGTTGATGATGCGCAGCGCCGACTCCTGCGTGCGCACGGTGATCGTCGCGATGTCGTCCAGCCGGTCCTTGACCTCTTGATGCAGCGCCAGCGCGCATTCCACCGCGGTCTGCGCATGAAACTCGGCCGGAAAGCTCACCTTGTACAGAACGTTCTCCATCACGTACTGGCCGTAGGGTTGCGTGCGGCGCAACGGCGCGCCGCGCAGCGAAGCGTCGGAAAAGCCCCATACGGGCGCGGACAGCGCCGACGGATAACCCATTTCGCCGGTGCGGGCGATCAGCGCGAGCCTGACGCCGCGTGCCGTGGCATCGCCGGCGGCCCAGCTCTTGCGCGAGCCGGTGTTGGGGGCGTGCCGGTAGGTGCGCAGCGCCTGGCCGTCGACGATGACCAGCGACAGTGCAGCGGCGATCTGGTCGTGCGGCAGGTCAAGCATCCGTGCGACCACCGCCGTGGTGGCGAGCTTGACCAGCACGACGTGGTCGAGGCCGACGCGATTGAACGCATTGTCGAGTGCCAGCACGCCCTGGATTTCATAGGCCTTGATCATGGCCACGAGGACATCGCGCATCGTGACCGGGTGGCCGTTGCGCGACTGCCAGTCGGCGACGGCGAGGATGCCGCCCACGTTGTCGGACGGGTGACCCCATTCCGCGGCCAGCCACGTGTCGTTGTAGTCGAGCCAGCGGACCATCGTGCCGAGTGTGAACGCGGCGGTGATCGGATCGAGTTCGAAATTGGTGCCGGGGACGCGCGCTCCCGCGGGCACGATCGTGCCCGGCACCGTCGGGCCGAGAAGCCTGGTGCAGGCCGGGTAGTCGAGCGCCTCGAAGCCGCAACCCAGCGCGTCGAGGAGGCTCCAGTGCGCCGTGGCCAGCGCTTCGGCGGACGGCACGAGCGCCGACTGCACGTAGTCGGCGATGTCGGTCAGCGCGGCATCGTACGGCGGCCGCGCCAGCCGCGCACCCTCGGCCGGCGCGTTCACGCGGCCCTCGGCAGGCGAGGGCGCGTGGCGGCGGGGCGACAGCGGGTGGTCACGGCGGGCCGGCAGGCTTCAGCCCAGCATCGGCGCCACACCGGCGCGCTCTTCGTTCAGTTCGGCCAGCGTGACGTTGATCCGTTCGCGCGAGAATTCGTCGATGGGCAGGTCGCGGACCATCGTGTATTCGCCATTGGCAGTGGTGACGGGGAAGCCGAACATCGTGTCCTTGGGGATGCCGTAGCTGCCGTCCGACGGGATGCCCATCGTCACCCACTTGCCGCCGCTGCCCAGCGCCCAGTCGCGCATGTGGTCGATGGCCGCGTTGGCCGCCGAGGCGGCCGACGAGAGCTTGCGCGCCTCGATGATGGCGGCGCCGCGCTTGCCGACCTTGGGCAGGAATTCGGTGCGGTTCCAGTTCTCGTCGTTGATCAGGTCCTTGAGCGACGCGCCGTTGACGGTGGCGAAGCGATAGTCGGCGTACATCGTCGGCGAGTGATTGCCCCAGACAACCATCTTCTCGATGTCGCGGACGGGCTTCCCGCTCTTCGTGGCCACTTGCGACAGCGCGCGATTGTGATCGAGGCGCAGCATCGCGGTGAAGTTCTTCGCCGGCAGCGAAGGTGCTGATTTCATCGTGATGTACGCATTGGTATTGGCCGGGTTGCCCACGACCAGCACCTTGACGTTGCGCGAGGCCACGGCGTCGAGCGCCTTGCCCTGTTCGACGAAAATCTTGGCGTTCTCGAGCAGCAGATCCTTGCGCTCCATGCCCGGTCCGCGCGGCTTGGCGCCCACCAGCAACGCGTAATCCGCGTCCTTGAAGGCGACCTTGGGGTCGGCCGTGCCGACCATGCCCACCAGCAGCGGGAACGCGCAGTCCTCCAGTTCCATCATCACGCCCTTCAGCGAGGCCTGGGCGCCTTCGAGCGGCAGCTCGAGCAATTGCAGGATGACGGGCTGGTCGCGGCCGAGCATGTCGCCGGAGGCGATACGGAACAACAGGGCGTAGCCGATCTGGCCGGCTGCACCAGTGACGGCGACGCGGACGGGTGCTTTCATTGGGGGGCTCCTCAACGTTGAAGGCTTGCCGGAGTGAGCCGGCGGGGATCGTGAATGCGCGAGCCGGTCGGATGGTGCGACGCAACATACGCCGCGGTCAGCGGTGCGGGCCCCACAGGGCGCCGTACACTGACTGCAATGCCGCATTCTAGGCCCCCGGGGCGGGGGGTGTCAACGATGTCTTGTATCTTATACAAGACAGTTGACATGAGATAGACAACACTATCCGGCCTGCCGATAATCGCACCTTGCGGGTGCCCGGCGAAAGGGCATCCGTCCCGATCATGCAGGCCCCAGACGACCGTACCGTGACCGACTCCAGCGCCTCCGCCGTCCCTTCCTTTGCACCTCTGTACCTCCAGATCAAGGCGCTGCTGGAAGACCGTCTCGACGCGCGCGAATGGCGTCCCGGCGAGGCCATCCCGTCCGAAATCGAGCTGGCCCGGCGCTTCGGCGTGTCGCAGGGCACCGCGCGCAAGGCGGTCGACGCGCTGGCCGCCGACAATCTGGTGGTGCGTCGGCAAGGCAAGGGCACGTTCGTGGCCACCCATACGGAGGAGCGCGCGTCCCTGTTCCGGTTTCTGCGCATACGCAGCAACGCCGGCAAGGACATTGCGCCGACCAGCCGCCTGCTCGACGTGCGCCGGGCCAAGGCGGCGGCCGACATTGCCCGCCTGCTCGGCTTGAAGCTGGGCGACCCGGTGCTGGTGCTGCGGCGCGTACTCGATTACGACGGCGAGCCGGTGGTGCTCGACGAGATCACGTTGCCCGCGGTCCTCTTCAGGGGCCTGACCAAGGCCCGCTACGACGCCTACCGCGGGTCGATGTACGCGTTCTTCGAATCCCAATTCGGCGTGCGCATGCTGAAGGCGCAGGAGAAGATCCGGGCGGTCCCCGCCGATCCCGGCACCGCCGACATCCTGGGCGTGACTCCCGGAACGCCACTGCTCGCGGTCGACCGCGTCACGCTGACCTATGGCGATCGCCCGGTCGAGGTTCGCCGCGGATTGTGTGCCACGGCCACATTTCACTACCTCAACGAACTGTTGTGACGTTTTTGCGGCAATCGTCGCGGCGCAGACAATCACCCGCCATGGCGTGCACTTGTCGAGGCTCGAATCGCTTTTGTCGACACGGCTTCTGGCGGCAGGCGCCGCGATCCGGCTATAATTTGTGTGCTAAGCAGCAAAACCGTTGAATTGCCCGTTTTACCGTCAACGCCACCCAATTTCTCGCGACATTTCCCGGCTACCTCACCCATGGCTGCGCTGGACCGACCCGTCGTACGACCCCGCCCGGTTTACCTGAACCTGCTGGCGATTCGCCTGCCGCTGCCGGCCTTCGTTTCCATCCTCCATCGCGCCAGCGGTGCGCTGTTGTTCCTGGCCGGCATCCCCTTCCTGCTGTGGGCCGTGCAACGCGCGTTGGTGTCCGCCGATGCATGGGCCGGCATCCAGGGGATGGCGGGGCACCCATTCGGCAAGCTGTTCCTGCTGGCAATGGCGTGGGCGTATCTGCACCACTTCCTCGCCGGCATCCGGCATCTGCTGATGGACCTTCACATCGGCGTCACGCTGCAGGCAGGTCGTCGT
>JANNYI010000422.1:0-3287 GCA_031410015.1 Betaproteobacteria bacterium
GCATGCGAGGCTGAAGCCTCGCCTACGGGTTTGCTCCCAATTTTCGAAGTGACGCCATGACCCTTCCTGCCTCCATGCCCTACGTTGCGGTCCGCGAACCCGGCCCGCCCGATGTCCTGATTCCCGCCGAAGGCCCGCTGCCGGTGCTGAAATCCGGCGAGGTGCTGATCGACGTGGCCTTCGCGGGCGTCAACCGGCCGGATTGCCTGCAGCGCTCCGGCGCGTATCCGCCGCCGGCCGATGCGTCGCCGATCGTCGGGCTGGAAGTGTCGGGGCGCATCGCCGCCGTGGCCGCCGGCGTCACGCAATGGAAAGTGGGCGACGAGGTGTGCGCGCTGACGCCGGGCGGCGGCTACGCCAAATACTGCGCCACGCCCGCCGGCTTCTGTCTCCCCATCCCCGCCGGTGTGACTCTGCGCGAGGCCGCGGCGCTGCCCGAGAACTTCTTCACCGTCTGGTACAACCTCTTCGACCGCATCCAGTTCAAGCCGGGTGAGACCATGCTGGTCCACGGCGGCACCAGCGGCATCGGCCTCACCGCCATCCAGCTCGGCAAGGCCTTCGGCGCCATCGTGATCGCCACGGCCGGATCTCCGGAAAAAGTGGCGTTCTGCCTGTCCATGGGCGCCGACCACGCCATCGACTACAAGCAACAGGACTTCGTTGCCGAGGTCGCGCGCATCACCGGGAAGCGCGGCGTGGACGTGGTGCTGGACATGGTGGGCGGCACCTACGTCGACCGCAATCTCAAGTCGATGGCCCTCGAGGGCCGCCTGTCGCAGATCGCGTTTCTCGAAGGCAACAAGGTCAGCATCGACATGCGTCACGTGATGATGAAGCGCCTGATCGTCACCGGCTCCACGCTGCGAGCCAGCCCGCAGGCGCGCAAGGAGGCGTTGGCCATCGCGCTGCGCGAACGCGTGTGGCCGCTGTTCGCGCAAAAGAAGCTGCGCGTGGTGATCCAGCAGGAATTTCCGCTGGCGCAGGCCGCCAAGGCGCATGCGCTGATGGAATCCGGCACGCTGATCGGCAAGATCGTCCTTGCCGTCTAGCGCGCGGTAGCGCGCCGTCTAGTAGGTAGCGCGACCGCCGGACAGGTCGAACACGCCGGAGGTCGAGAACGAGCAATCCTCGCTCGCCAGCCAGCACACCAGCGCCGCGATTTCGTCGACGGTGCCGAAGCGGCCCATCGGAATCTTGGACAGCATGAAGTCGATGTGCTGCTGCGACATCTGGTCGAAGATCGCGGTCTTCACCGCTGCCGGCGTCACGCAGTTGACGGTGATGCCAGTCTTGGCGAGTTCCTTGCCCAGCGACTTGGTGAGGCCGATCACCGCTGCCTTGGACGCGCTGTAGGCCGACGCATTGGGATTGCCCTCCTTGCCCGCCACCGACGCGATGTTGACGATGCGCCCGTACTTGGCGCGTTGCATCACCGGCACAATGGCGCGATTGCACAGGAACACGCCGTTGACGTTGACGTCGAACACGCGCTTCCACTCGTCGACCGGATAGTCGGCCAGCGGTACGTTGGGGCCGGTGATGCCGGCCGAGCACACCAGCACGTCGATCTTGCCGCACGCCTGCATCGTGGCGGCGACCACGCGATCGACCGCGGCGGCATCCGCCACGTCGAGTTGCGCGGTGAACGTAGTGGCCGGCAGCGAGGCCTTGGCCAGCGCCAGCGCCTTCTCGTCGCGATCCCACAGCGCCACGCGCGCGCCGCTTGTGGCCAGCCGCTGTGCGACGGCCAGGCCGATGCCGGCAGCGCCGCCGGTGATGGCCGCCACGCGGCCGTCGAAGTCGAGACGATTCATGCAGGTGTTCCCATCGTTGTTGGCAGGGACATCGAGGATAGCAACGTGCGCGCCTGCGCGGCAAGCGCCGCGTCAGCGGAAGAGCAGCACCACGGCGATGGCCAGCGACGTGAGCGCCACGACGCCCAGCACCGCCAGCACGCCCAGCATCGTGTTCCGGGTCTCGGCCTGGAACACGAGCAGGTCGTCCACCAGGTCGGCCACCTGGGCGTTGGTGGCCACGCTTGCCACTGCGACGTCGCCGAGCGGCAACGCGGCGGGGCTGAGCGGCGCCGTTTCCAGCGCCATGATCATCACGCAGCTGCCCACTGGCAGCACGCGATGCTCCACGTTGTTCCAGTGCTTGATACGGGTGCCGGCGCGCGAGCGGAAGCCGAATGCCGGCGCTTCCGCGTGCGCGTCGTGCTTGCTGCCCACGTCGACGAAGAATTTTGCCGGCAGGTGCCCGGCGTTGATCGCGCGCAGGATCGTGGCAAAGCGATCGGCGGACAGATGCACGGAGATCTGGAATTTCCCGGCGTTGGTGTCGCCGCCATTGCCCGATTCGGGAACGAAGGTCAGCGCGCCGAGATTCTTGTCGCGGCCATTGCCGTTGCCGCTGCCCGAACGCTCGCGCACCCGCAGCACACCGGACAGCGTTTCGAGCGTGCCGCCCGAGGCCAGTTCCACCGAGTCGTCGGGGTCGACCACGCAACGCATGACGAGAACGCTTTCCTTCGCGTCCTCGATGATGAGCCGCGCCTTCGTCGGCCGAAATCCCACCAGCGGCATCCTGCCTGTCCCCCGGGGCACGACGATCGGGCGCGTGCTCCCACCATTTCTCCGTGACGCTTGCGCGATCGACGAAGGGCACTACCCGGATCGTGCGCCCCGCTTCATGGCGCTGCTGCGCGATCCGCTGCCCAATTCTAGGGCATTTGCCTGCTCCGGTGGGGCTGCCGCGGCTGCGCGGCGACGGTCGGTCGGTGGCGTCGTCCACCCATTGGCAACCGTTTCGCGACGCGAAACTTCACTCGCCACGATCGCTTGCCCATGCCAAGTCGATGGGTACAATCGGTCGAGCATTCCGCGCCAGGGAAACCACGATGTTCACGCTCCGCAACCTTGCCGCCGCGCTTGTCAGCATTGCCATCGTGCTTGCCGGCACTCTGCCAGCCCACGCCCGCATTGCCACCAAGGTGCAGTCCGGCGAGCGCAAGATCGGTGCACTGACGCCATCCGTCGATGCCAGCGCACTGGTCGCCCAGCTGGCCGGAGCAGGCGTCACGCTTTCCAATGCCCGGTTCACCGGCTCCGCCAAGGCCGTGGGCACCTTCGCCGGCGCGGCATCGTCCGTGGGCATCGACGCTGGGGTAGTGCTGTCCACCGGCGATATCCTTGATCTGCAGGGGCCGAACGACACCGACGCCAAATCCGGAGTTCTCGATACCCCCGGCGACAGCGCGCTCGAACTGCTGGTGGCGCCCTGGG
>JANNYI010000423.1:0-4820 GCA_031410015.1 Betaproteobacteria bacterium
GCGAGGCTGAAGCCTCGCCTACAAAATCGCGTACAGGATCGCGTACAGGATCGCGTACCCGGATCGGGGATTACAGCGGCACGCCGATCCGCGTGCCCACCTCGCGGTAATGCTCGATCACATCCCCAAGGTCGCGGCGGAAGCGATCCTTGTCGAGTTTCTCACCGGTGCGCGCGTCCCACAGGCGGCAGCCGTCGGGGGTGAACTCGTCGCCCAGCACCAGCGGACCGGTGGGGTCGTCGGTGGGATGGCCGAACTCGAGCTTGTAGTCGACGAGGTCGATCCCGGCATTGGCAAAGAGAGGCTTCAGCACCGCGTTGACCGCGTGCGTGAGCGCGCGCATTTCCGCGATCTCGCCGGCGGTGGCCCAGCCCAGCACGCGGATGTGGTCGTCGTTGCACAGCGGATCGTGCAGCGCGTCGCTCTTGAGGAAGAATTCGAAGATCGGCTCGGACAGCTTGGTGCCCTCCTCGATGCCGAAGCGCTTGGCCATCGATCCGGCGCAGACGTTGCGCACAACGCATTCGACCGGCACCATCTTCATGGCCTTCACCAGCGATTCGCGGTCGTTGATCATGCTGACGAAATGCGTGCGCACGCCGGCCTTGGCGAGAAGCCCCATCACGTGGGCATTGATGCGGTTGTTGGTTTCGCCCTTCTTTGCCAACTGCGCCACCTTGACCCCGTCGAAGGCCGACACGTCGTCGCGGTAGTGCATGACCAGCCGATCCGGATCGTCGGTTGCATAGACGGTCTTGGCCTTGCCGCGATAGAGCTCGTTGCGCTTTTCCATGCGTGCGTTCCCTTCGGAGAATCAGTTGAGCGTGCGCCAGTCGAAGCCTTCGGCCTGGTCGGCGATGCCGATCCAGTCGGTGGCGCAGGACAAGGCCCCGGCCAGCGCCGCGCGGGCCCGCTCCGGTGTGTTGTTCTGTTGCGAGAGATGCGCCGCCACGATGTGCTGCAGGCGGCTGGTGTCGAGCGCGGCCAGCAGCGCTGCCGCGCCTTCGTTGTGCAGGTGACCGAAGCGGCTGGAGATACGCGCCTTCAACGACTGCGGATAGGAACTGCCCGCCAGCATGTCGAGGTCGTGGTTGCATTCGAGGACCAGCGCATCGCAGCCGGTAAGGCTCTGCTCGACGCACGGCGTGGACATGCCGAGATCGGTGAGCACGCCCAGCCGATGCGCGCCGTCGGTGACGACGAACTGCACCGGCTCGCGCGCATCGTGGGGCACCGGAAAGGGCCGCACCTCGAGGTCGCCGATCACGAAGACATCGTGACTGTCGAACCCATAGACACGCTCGATGCCGTCGAAGCGCGTGCTGGCCACGCTGCGGGTGCCAAACGTCATCCAGACGGCCACGCCATGCCGCGCCGCGAAGGCAGGCACGCCGCCGATATGGTCGGAGTGTTCGTGGGTGACGAGGATGGCCGTGAGCGACTCGGGCGCAACGCCGATCCTCTGCAGGCGCATCGCGGCGTCGCGGACGCCGAAACCGCAGTCGATCATGACGCGGGTGGACCCGGACTCGACGACGAGGCCGTTGCCTTCGCTGCCGCTGCCGATGGAGGCGAAGCGCACTGCGCCCCTTTCGCTACTTCAGCTGTTCCTTGAGCAGGCCGAGGATTTTTTCGCTGTTGGTGCTGCGATCGGGCGCGCCGCCCGGATCCTGTACGGACACCACGCTGGTCTGCGCGGATTCGGCCACGACAATCTGGTACTGGTCAGGCTTGTCCTTTTCGTCGGCCTTCCAGAACTGCAGCTTTTCGAACAAGCCTTCGCTGTTCTTCTTCGCCGCGATCGCATCGGGGTCGCCGTAGCGCACGAAATAGACGCCGCGCGAGCGGTCGCGGTCGACCACGGTGAAGCCGATGCGGTCGAGGGCGAGGCCGACGCGGCGCCAGGCACGGTCGAACTGATCGTCCACCGTCAGCTTGAAGGATCCATCCGGATTCTTGTCGAGGCGAGCCTTGTCGGGGGTGATGGCGGCCTGCACGACGGCGGCGCGCGCCGCGGGCTCGGGCGTGCCGAACTTCATCATCAGCCGCGTGAGCATCTCGGCTTCGAGCGCCGGGTTGGGCGGCATCACGGCCCACGCAAACGCGGCGGGGGACGAGTTGTCGATCTTGCCGGTGGGAACCTGCTCCATGCCGCGATGGGCGACGAAAATTTCAACCGTGCCGGGCTCCGCGCCACGCTCGATGCGCGTACGGAACTTGTCCTGCTTGTAGGTCGTGTAGAAAACGTCGAGATACTTGCCGATGGTGCGGCGGAACAGGTCTCCCGGGATTTCCGCGCGATTTTCCGCGAAGTCGGTTTCCATCACGCCGACGTTCGGCTGCTCGATGGCCAGCACGAAGCCCGACTCCTGCCAGAACTCACGCGACGTGTTCCACGCCTGCTCGGGCGTGGCCTTGACGACCAGCCAGCGTTCGCCGCCGGCGCGGACGAGTTTGGCGTCCGGCACCGTGGGCAGGAATTCGGAACGCGTGCCTTTGCTCGCGTTGGCAGCAGCTTGCCCTGCCGCGGTATTGACCTGATAACGGTCGTCGTAGCGCGGCGTGGTGAGGTCGGGCGGCAACTCGAGCGCGGGGCCGCTCGCGGCCGACTTGTAGTCGATGCGCTTGGTGGGAGCGACGCCGGTGAGTGATTCGCAGCCGGCGAGAAGCCAGGGCATCAGGGCAACGACGGCCAGCGGCGCGGCGCGGCGAAGGGCGGCAAATAGGTTCATGGGGACAATTACCTCGGTGTTACGCAAGACAGCCGGCATCGCGCAGGGCCGCGCGGACGGTGTCGTGAAATTGGGGGGAAAGCGGCTGCAGCGGCAACCGCAATTCGTTCTGCATGAGGCCCATCGCGTGCAGCGACCACTTGGTGGGGATGGGATTGGGTTCGACGAACAGGCGGCGATGCAGTGCCAGCAACCGGTTGTTGCACGCGCGCGCGGCGGCGACGTCGCCCTTGAACGCGGCGGCGCACATCTCTGCCATCAGCTTCGGCGCGACGTTGGCCGTGACCGAGATCACGCCATGCGCGCCCATCAGCAACAGCGGCAGCCCGGTGAGATCGTCGCCGCTGTAGACCGCAAAATCCTTGTGCCCGGCATCGACCAGCGCCTTCAGCATCTCGCTGCCGCGCCCGACGTCGGCCGTGGCGTCCTTGATGCCGACGATGTTGCGCACGGCGGCCAGTCGCAGCGTGGTGTCGTTGGCGAGATCGGCCACCGTGCGGCCCGGCACGTTGTATACGATCATCGGCAGGTCGACCGCTTCGGCAATCGTGCGGAAGTGCGCGTACAGGCCTTCCTGCGTGGGCTTGTTGTAGTACGGGACCACCGACAGATGGAAGTCGGCCCCCGCCGCCTTGGCGTACTGGGCGAGGCGCACCGCCTCGGCGGTGGCGTTGCCCCCCGTTCCGGCCACGACCGGCACGCGTCCCGCCGTGTGGTCCACCGCCGTCTTGATCAGCAGGCAATGCTCGTCGAAGTCGACCGTGGGCGACTCGCCGGTGGTGCCGACGATGACGATGCCCGCCGTGCCGTTGGCGACATGAAAGTCGATGAGTTTGCGAAGCGCCGAGAGGTCAAGCGCGCCGCCCGGCTGCATCGGGGTCGCAATGGCGACCAGGCTTCCGATCAACATGGGGTCAGACAAGGAAAAAGAAGCATTTTACTCCATCGGGCAGCACTGGGCGGGGCGGCGGTACAGGGCTTCGACCGCGAGGCGCGGGCGGCGTTCCGTCAGGCCGGCGGCGGCAGCGATGGCGGCCACGCGCAGGCCGGACCGACGGCCGCCAGCCGACCGACGACAGCGGTGCGCCCACCGTCGTCGACCCGGCCCTGCTCGAACGCCACGACGGTGAGCGGGAAGGAGGTTGCCGCCGCGAACGCCAGCAGTTCACCTTCGCGCAACAGGAAGTCCGGATTGGCCGGACGGCCGAAGCGCTCGTTGCCGATCGCGAAGGTTTCGACCAGCACAACCCCGTCCGGCGCGAGTGCGGCGCGCAGGTGCGGGAAGAGCGGCCGGTGCAGGTAGTTGGCCACGACGATCGCGTCGAAGGTCTCGCCGGCCAGTGGCCACGCACCGCTCTCGAGATCGAGGACACGCGTCTCGATGCGCGGAATGCCGTCCATCGTGGCCAGCGCGGCGGCATCGCGATCGACGGCCAGCACATCGGCGCCGCGCGCGGCCCGCAGCCGCGCGTGCCGGCCCCGTCCGGCCGCCAGGTCGAGCACGCGGGCGCCCGCGGGGATCAGCGCCGCATGACGGGCAATGAACGGCGACACGGCAAGGCTGGCATGCGGCATGGGACGGGCTCAGGTTCGGCGGGCAGCGCGTGGTGTTCTTGCGGCGCGGGCGCCCATGGTAGCGCCCGGCGCCGCCTGCGCCTGTTCGCGCAGCCACGTCACGAACGCCGTGGCCTCCGTCCGCTGCGCCGCGTGCGGCGCGGCAATCGCGAAGTAGCTGCGCGGTGAGTCGTAGCGCTTGGCAAAGGGTGCGACCAGGCTGCGGTCGTCGAGGAACCGGGCAATGAGCGGAACCCGTCCCAGCGCCACGCCCTCGCCGGCGATGGCCGCCTGGATCACCTGATCGTACAGCGAGAAATGCATCGCACCCGCAGGGCGCAGCGCAGCCTGCCCGTTGGCGGTGAGCCACGCCGGCCAGTTGAGCCACGGCATGAGGCCGGTGGGATCGTCGAGATGCAGCAGCACATGGTGCGCGAGATCGGCCGGGCGCGCCAGCGGCGCCCCGTGGCGCAGGAGCCGCGGACTGGCCACCGGCAGCAGCCGTTCGCCGAAGAGCCGGACCGCGCCATCCGG
>JANNYI010000424.1:0-3513 GCA_031410015.1 Betaproteobacteria bacterium
CTGACCCCATTTTTAATTTGACCCTGACCCCTTTTTTTCCATGCGCTGCCCCGGAGCGATGCCACGCTATAATCGCGCGCACCCGATCGGCCACCCTCCATGCCCCGCGCCCCCGCCGCCACCCCTGCTGCCAATTCCGCCACGATGCGGGCCTTCGTGCACCTGATCCGGTCGGCGGCGCCCTATGTGCACTCGTTTCGCGCCAAGACCTTCGTCATCGCCTTCGGTGGCGAAGTGGTGGCCGACGACGAGTTTCTGGGCGTCATCCACGACTTGAACCTGCTGCACAGCCTCGGCATCCGGCTGGTGGTCGTGCACGGATGTCGTCCCCAGGTCGAGGCGATCCTCGAAGCGCAGGGCATTCCGAGCACGTATGCGCACGGCGTGCGGGTCACCGACGCCGACGCGATGGATTGCGTCCTCGAGGCGGCCGGACAGGTGCGGGCGCGCATCGAGGCGCTGCTGTCGCTTGGCCTCGCCAATTCGCCGATGGCCGGCGCCCGCAATCGCGTGTCCAGCGGCAACTACCTGACCGCCAAGCCGATGGGCGTGGTGGGCGGCGTCGACATGCAGCTGACCGGCGAAATCCGCCGCATCGACACCGAGGCCATCCAGCAGCGGCTGGACGACGGCGACATCGTGCTGATCTCGCCCATCGGATACTCGCCCACCGGCGAGATCTTCAACGTGACCGTCGAGGAAGTCGCAACCCAGGTGGCCGTGCGCCTCGAAGCGGTCAAGCTGATCTTCCTGATGGACACGGACGGCGTGCGCAACGGCCGCCGGCAGATGCTGTCCGATTTGTCCACCAGCGACGCCGAGGCGCTGCTGGCCAAGAACGACAAACTCGCGCCGGACGTACGCGTCTACCTGCCCGCCGCGATCCGGGCTTGCAACAACGGGGTCAAGCGCGCCCACCTGATCAGCCGCCGGATGGACGGCGCGATGCTGCTCGAACTCTTCACGCGCGACGGCGTGGGCACGATGATCGCCGCCACCGCACTGGCGCACATCCGCAACGCCACCATCGACGACGTGGGCGGCATCCTCGCCATCATCGAGCCACTGGAGGAGCAAGGGGTGCTGGTCCGCCGCTCGCGCGAGCGGCTCGAGTCCGAGATCGAGCGCTTCGTCGTCGCCGAATACGACGGCCACATCGTCGGCTGCGCCGCGCTGTATGCGTTTCCCGAGGACAAGTTGGGCGAACTGGCCGCGCTGGCCGTCCAACCCGACTTCCGCCGCGAAGGCTACGGCGAGGCTCTTCTGCAGGAAGTGGAAGCCCGCGCGCGCAAGCTCAAACTCACCGAACTCTTCGTCCTGACCACCAAGACCGCCCACTGGTTTCTCGAGCGCGGCTTTCGCACCGCGACGGTGGCCGACCTGCCGCAGCAGAAGCAGGCGCTCTACAATTTCCAGCGCAAGTCGCTCGTGTATCGCAAACCGCTGTAAGGAGCAATTCGATGACCCGCATGGTCCAATGCATCAAGCTCGGCCGCGAGGCCGAGGGACTCGACTTTCCGCCCTACCCCGGCGAACTCGGCAAGCGCATCTACGACAACGTGTCGAAGGAAGCGTGGGCCGCCTGGCTCAAGCACCAGACGATGCTGGTCAACGAAAATCGCCTGAGCCTCGCCGACATGCGGGCCCGCAAGTGGCTCGCCGAGCAGATGGATAAGCACTTCTTCGGCGGCGGCGCCGAGATGCCGCAGGGCTACGTGCCGCCGTCAGCCTGATTCGATCCTGTGCCGCATCGACCTGAGGAGGTGACGGTGGAACATGTGGCACACCGCCGCCTCGATCGGCTTCCATAGCCAGCCCGGACGCTTGCGGCTCACGTAGCGCGTCGTGACTGCAACCGCGGTCCCGCGCGACGGCAATTCGCGCAGCGCGTAGCAGCCACCGGTCAGCAGCAGGCCGTCCCCGACGGCGAGATGCTGCTCCACAACTTCGAAGCCGTAGTAACTGCCCGGCTCGATGTGGGTGACGCGCTTGCGCAGGTGGCCGCCTTCATACAGGCACATCGCCACGTCGCCCACCGCCCGCTTCGGACCTTCCGTGCGGACCGGCAACGGCAGCAGCAGGCGCAGCAGCAGCGGCGGCGGCACCTCGATTTCCTCGTAGAACATCAGGACATCCCAGACCTGCGCGGGTGCGGCCGCGAAATTCATCCGCGTGACGATCGTCGTGGGCGCTGGAGCCGAGGCAGCAGCTGGCGAGTCCATCCGGCCGTCGTCGGCCGGATGCATACCCGATTGTGGCGCAAGCGGTCTCATCGATGTCCGTTCCGATAGTTCTTCACAAGGTCTCCGCCGGCCTCACGTCGACAATGCCCCACAGCATCGCCCGGTCGTCTGCCGCGCGGTTGGTTGCAAGTGCCGCGGGCGGCTCGCGGAAGCTGCGCAGCACGACGACCGCTTCCGACGCAGCGGCGCGCTTCACGGCATCGAAGAGGCGCAGCCGGTAGGCGTCCTCTGCACCGTCCAGGATGTTGGAGAGCGCAAACCCGTCGATGCTTCCCGCAGGCTGGCGCTCGAGCCACGTTGCCGCGTCGGCATGCACGAGCCGTGCATCCTTCGCCTCCGGAGGCGGCGTGACGGTGGACAGTTCGCCCAGCAGCAGCGCCCGCGCGTACGGGTTGTTCCGGTTGCCATGGCGCGCGAAGCAGCGCTCCATGCGTCCGCGCATCACGGCGCCGAGGCGCGGCGGCAGGAAATCGAGGAACGGCGCGGCATAGACCGCGCGCAGCGCGGTCAGCGACATGAGGCCGTCGATGGCGGCGCGAAACCGGAAGGTGTCGAGATGCCGCCGCCAGAATTCGCTCTGTGCCGCAGGATCGTCGAGGTCGAGGAATGCGCGCACTCGCGACGGCCACCACCCCGCCAACGGCGCAAACGAACGCCCGAAGGCCATCACCCGCTCTGCCGTCCCGTGGCTGCCGCGCACACCGGAAAAGCGCTGCTCGGCGTAAGCGAGCTGGACGGGGTTGATGTCGACGGCGACGACTTCGTGGTGTGGCGCCAGCGCCATGGCCGTACACCCGGCCGAGGCGATGCAGAACACGCGCCCGCCGGGGCGGAACGCCGCGACCTCGATCGACGCGTCCTCGTACATCCGTCCGAACAGCACCTTGCCCGGACCGCCGCGCGCGTCGAAGCGTCCGTGTTCCCAGACCGTCTCGGCGGCGCTGTTCGCCATCACCATGGAGGCAGGCTGGCGCCGACCCACACCAGCACCAGGAACGCGGAATTCTTCACCACCATGCCCGCCGGGTCGTGGATGAGATGCCGTGCCCACAGAAGGCCGTTGGCATTCAGCGCGACGAGAAGCACCGTCTGCACCAACGCACAGGCAACCGGCGCAATGGCACTCAGCACCCACGCCGCCAGTGCGACCTCGACCACGCCGAGCGCCATCAGGAACGGCACGCCGTAACGCGGTCCGTAGTGGGGCACGGCGCGCACGACTTCGAATTCGTGCGGCTGGCCGCGCAGGAGCTTGCACCACAGTCCCTCG
>JANNYI010000425.1:0-3160 GCA_031410015.1 Betaproteobacteria bacterium
ATCTTCGAGGCGCTGACCGCCAAGGATCGGCCCTACAAGAAAGGCAAGACCCTTTCGGAGTCGCTCGAAATCCTCGGGAAATTCAGCCTCAACGGGCACATCGACCCGGACTTGTTCGACATTTTCGTGCGCAGGAGGGTCTACTTGCGATACGCCGAGTTGTTCCTCGACAAGGAACAGATCGACGCCGTGGACGAAAGCAAGATACCGGGATATGTTCCATAGCGTTAATAATCTTAGAGATTAATTATCGGAGTCCGGCTACTGTGGCCGGTGTCCCGTCAATTTGCATGCCGTATTTGAAAAGTTTTAGGATTGATTGGCTGCCCTTTGGCAGCGCCGGGTAAGTCGATCCCGTGAGAATCCTACTTCACCTGCTGCAGTACTTCCGGGATCGCGCGCTCTGCGGCTTCAGGCTGAAGCAGGCGGCCGCCGCGTACCGGCGGGGTGATTGGCCCGCGGCGGAACGGCTGGGCCGGAAGGCGCTGGAATCGCAGCCGGACAAATTCGAGGCCCTGAAACTGCTCGGCAATGTCGCGGCGCAGACAGGGCGCGCGCAGGAAGCAACGGAACTGCTGTCGCAGGCGGTCGGGTTGAATCCGGAACGCGCGGACGCGTACAACGATCTCGGCATCGCCCGGCACGAACTGAAGTGCTTCGAAGCGGCCCTCGCAGCCTACGAGCGGGCGATCGCGCTCCGGCCGGATTATGCCGAGGCGTACGTCAATCGCGGCAATGCGCTCGCCGACCTGGAGCGGCACGCGGCCGCCCTGGAGAGCTATGAGCGGGCGATAGCCCTGAAGCCCGGCTTCGCCGATTTCCACATCAATCGCGGCAACGCGCTCTCTGCCCTCAAGCGCCACGAGGCGGCCTTGGAAAGCTACGACCGCGCGATTTCGCTGAAACCCGAGTATGCGGAAGCGTACTGCAACCGCGGCGAAACGCTGCGGGAACTGCATCGTCCCGAGGAGGCGCTGGAGAGCTTCGAGCGCGCCCTGCGGCTCAAGCCAGGTCACGAGAACCTGTACGGACTCTGGCTGCACACGAAGATGACGGTCTGCGACTGGAACGGCATCGAAGGCGATTTCCGCCAGCTGGCTGAGAAGATCGGGCGGAACGAAAGAGCTTCCCCGCCGTTCCCGATCCTCGCCATGCCGGGCTCTCCCGCTCTGCAACGGAAGGCTTCGGAAATCTGGGTTCAGGCGCGGCATCCGGCCAGCGACGCCCTTCCCGTGATTGCCGCGCGTCCCCGCGGCGACAGGATTCGATTAGGGTACTTTTCCGCGGACTTTCACGACCATGCGACTTCGCACCTGATGGCGGAGCTGTTCGAGCGGCACGACAAATCCAAGTTCGAGCTCACCGCCTTTTCCTTCGGACCCGACAAGGAGGATTCGATGCGCGAGAGGGTTGCGGCGGCGTTCGACCGTTTCATCGACGGGCGCAGCCTGTCCGACAGGGAACTTGCTCTGCAGGCGAGGAGCCTGGGGATCGACATAGCGGTCGACCTGAAGGGATTTTGCCAAGACAGCCGCACCGGAATATTTGCACTGCGGGCCGCGCCCGTGCAGGTCAACTATCTTGGCTATCCGGGCACGATGGGCGCTGAATACATCGATTACCTGATCGCGGACGGGACGCTCATCCCTGCGCAGTCACAGCGGCATTATTCCGAAAAGATCGCCTACTTGCCCCACAGCTACCAGGCCAACGACACCAAGCGGCCGGTTTCAGCCTGGGCTCCCACGCGGCAGGAGATGGGCTTGCCGCAGTCCGGATTCGTGTTCTGCTGCTTTAACAACAACTTCAAGATCGTCCCCGAGATGTTCGATCGCTGGATGCGCATACTCAAGCAGGTGGAAGGCAGTGTGCTGTGGCTTCTGGAAGACAACGCCGGGGCGGCACGAAACCTGCGCAACGAAGCGCAGGCCAGGGACGTGAGCCCGAGCCGCCTTGTTTTCGCACGGCGGTTGGCGTTGCCGGAGCACATGGCGAGGCATCGATTGGCGGACTTGTTCCTCGACACGCTGCCCTGCAACGCCCATACGACAGCCAGCGATGCCCTCTGGGCCGGCCTGCCTGTACTGACGTGCCTCGGCGAGACATTCTCCGGGCGCGTGGCCGCGAGCCTGTTGAATGCGATCCGGTTGCCCGACCTGATCGCACAATCCGGGCACGAGTACGAACGCCTCGCAATCGACCTGGCGACGAACCCGGCCCGGCTGGCGGAGATCAGGAACCGGCTGGCCGGCAACCGCTTGACGGCCCCATTGTTCGACGTCCCGCTGTTTGCCCGGCATATCGAGGCTGCTTACACGGCGATGTACGAGCGATATCTGGAAGCCCTCCCGCCCGCGCATATCCATGTGCGAGCCGATTCCCGGCCGATTCAGGCCGGATGTCCCTGACGGGGGGGGGCAAAAAAAGCGGACACCGAAGTGTCCGCTTTCCCGCCCGCAAGGGGCGTTTGGAGCATTAACGGCAGGCCGACGGGCGATACTTGGACAATGTCGTACCGCTGGTGCAAGCCCAGTTGATCGAGCCACCGGTCGGGACCGTGCCGGCCGTGAGAGCCGAGCCACCGGAAGTCGGTACCATGATCAGGGTGTTACCACCCGCCGCCGACGTGTAGGTGATGGTGATGGCGCCAGTCGTGCCGTCGGTCACGAGGGACGTGACGTTGGCCGTCGAAGCTGGTGCGACCAGCCCGGAGGTCAGCGATGCTGCGCCGGAAGCGGCGTTCTCCGATACGGCAAGCTTCGCCGCGCCGGCCATCGCCAAGCCCTCTGCAACACGCGTGCGCACCATGTAGTCCTGGTACGCGGGCAGCGCAACGGCTGCCAGGATGCCGATGATCGCAACCACGATCATCAGTTCGATCAGCGTAAAGCCCTGTTGTACACGTTTCATTCACTTCTCCTATCAAAAAGGTTGTCAGGTTCCACAGGGTGTTTAAGCCTGTGTTCACGGTACTGCAGCTTTAAAACAGCAGCTTTCGTGCCTGTTTTTTTGGAGGAAAAAAACGGAAAAAACGGAAAAAAAATTCACATAGTTGTGGCTATTCGAGCAGGCGGACTGACGAAATTTGTCATCGGATCGCCGGATTTCGTCATTCCGGCGCGCCACGGGCAAAAAAAAGCGGGCATCTCGCGATGCCCGC
>JANNYI010000426.1:0-8277 GCA_031410015.1 Betaproteobacteria bacterium
GTTCAGGCGGCGGCTCCTCCTCGGGCACGCGGCCATAGATGCGCGGCAGCAGCGCTGCCACCATCTTCTCCAGCAGCTTGGGGTTGCGCCAGAAGAGGTCGAAGGCCTGTTCGAACATGGGCAGCTGCTCGTGGCGCGACACCAGCACGGCGGCCAGCGCTTCGCGAAAATCGGTGCGATTGGACAGCCCCACCGCTTCCACCGCCGCGACCGCGTCGATCACCTTGGCGGGCCCCACCGGCATGCCCGTGGCGCGCAGCACGCGCACGAAATGCAGCACGTTCTCCGCCAGTCGCCCTTTCGGCAGCAGCATGGCACTGTGGCGCGAACCCGGCATGCCGGGCATGGTCACAGCCGGATGCCTTCCGCCTGCACTTCCGCGACCAGCCGCGCCGCCACTTCCGGCGTGAGCGCGCCCACGTCGTCCTGGTACTTGAGCAACACGCCCAGCGTGTCGCCCACAGTTTGCGGATCCAGCGCCACGCGGTCCAGCGTGATCAGCGCCTCGGCCCAGTCGAGCGTTTCCGCCACGCCCGGCGCCTTGAAGAGATCCATCGCCCGCAGCCGCTGCGTGAACGCGACGATCTCGCGCGCAAGATTTTCCGGCGCGCGAGGACACTTGCGGCGCAGGATGGCGAGCTCGCGCAGCGCGTCGGGATAATCCACCCAGTGGTAGAGGCAGCGCCGCTTGATCGCGTCGTGAATCTCGCGCGTGCGATTGGACGTGATCACCACGACGGGTGGTTCCTTGGCGCGCACCACGCCCATTTCCGGAATCGAGATCTGGAAATCCGACAGCACTTCGAGCAGGTAGGCCTCGAAGGGCTCGTCGGTGCGATCGAGCTCGTCGATCAGCAGCACCGGCGCGATGCCATCGGGCGGATCGATGGCCTGCAGCAGCGGCCGCTGCAGCAGGAACTCGCGCGTGAAGATATCGTGCGCCAGCCGGTCGCGCGTGACGCCGCCCGCCGCTTCCGCGAGGCGAATTTCGATCATCTGCCGCGGGTAGTTCCACTCGTAGACCGCCGCCGCGGTATCGAGGCCTTCGTAGCACTGCAGGCGCACCAGCGGCTTGCCCAGCGCCGTGGCCAACACCGTGGCGATTTCAGTCTTGCCGACACCCGCCTCGCCTTCGAGGAACAGCGGACGCTTCAGCTTGAGCGCGAGGAACACCGCCGTGGCGAGGCGGCGCTCGGCGACATAATCGTGCGCGGTCAGGAGGGCCAGCGTGGCCTCGACATCGGCTGGCACGGCGGGAGATGGGCTTGGCGGCGGCATGGCAGTAGGTGGCTGGAGAGCGTATGGACTGCCAAGCATACCAAGGAGCGCCGGTCGGGCGATGAACACACGCCCGGATGAATGCGAATCAGCCCCCTAGTAGCCGGCACCTGGACAATCGAGCGTTGCCGAGAAGGCGGTTGTAGCCTTGCCGGAATCACGAACAATGCAGAAGCTTGCTCCTGTTGCGCCCTGTGCCGCCGCGAATTACGATCATGGCGCAAGCCGGTGCGGCGACAAAACGGCTGGTTGGCATCGCATTGGTGCATGGTCGGGGACTGTGACCGGACCTCGCACCAACATGCCAGATCGCACGCAGCGTGATTCAGCAGGTTCCGACACTTGTCACTCGATAGGGAGACTCATGGCTTCATTTTCACCGGCAAGATCCGTTACGCGCCATTCGATGGCCGCGTTCGCAGCCTTCATTCTCTACGCGCTGCCGATGGCGGCAGCGGCTGCCGGATACACCCTCGTTGCGGGTGCCTCCCCCGTCCTGCAAAAGGAAGAAGGCAAACTCGGGCAAGGTGGGCAATCCAGAAGCGTCGCCAGCAAGGTCAGCATAGGCGGGTCCAGCTGGAATTCGTTTGCCGAGTTCCTTGCGTACGGGTCTGGTGACACCAACGTCGAGACGCTCAACTCGGGAAATGCGGCGGCACTCGCCCAGGCGACGGTGGACAACAGCGATCGCCGCTACTTGCTGAAGCCGCCTGAAGGTGCGCGCTTCAACAGCGGCAAGCTGATTGTCTATGCGTCGCTCGTAGACGGCAAGATCGTCGACAGCGGTGTGCTCGAGATGAAGCTCGACGCGATGGCCTCCAGGGTGTCCTGGCCGGACCAGCCGAGCGGAAGCGACCGGGTCATCGTCAAGGATCGCCCGGGGAGCGAGGACATCGAACTGCGCGCCGAGGTCAATCTCCCCGCGTACCTCGATTCGACAGCATTCGTCGACGTCACCCTCGGCCTCCTGCTGAAGGCAACGGCAGACATCGCGCCCGTCGGCGGGGCGCTGCAGACCGCAAGCGCCAAGGCGAACGGACGGATCACCGCCTTCAGTGTGATGAATCAAGCCGGGGTTCAGGTGGTCGGGTTCCAGATGAGCAGCGGTGGGAAACAGCTCAAGGAACGCGTGGAACCGCCGTTGCCGTTGCTGCTCGCGGTCGAGTACTTCAACGCAGCGTTCGGGCATTTCTTCGTCAGCGCGAACCCGGACGAGATCAAGGGCCTGGATGCGGGCACCGCGTGGAAGCGGACCGGCGAGATGTTCAAGGTGTACGCGACGCCGGGCGAGGGACGAGTCGGCGTCTGCCGATTCTTCGGGCAGTTTCCGCAGCCGTCGGGTCCGGCCAAGAGCTCGCACTTCTATGCGCTGCGCGGCTTGGGATGCGAGGCCCTGCTCCAGAAACCGGGTCCGTGGCAGTACGAGGGCGACGTCTTCTTCATGCCGTCGCCCAACGCCAACGACGGCGCGTGCCCGTCGGGCACCACACCGGTCTTTCGGCTGTACAACAATGGCATGGGTGGCGCGCCCAACCATCGCTTCACGACGAATCCGGAAACGCAGGCTGAAATGGTGCGCGACGGGTTCATACCGGAAGGGCCGAACGGCGTCGGCATGTGCTCGCCGGAGTGATCGCGTGACGCAAGGCGCCGGACCGCCTCGCGCGGTCCGGCGCGCCGACGCTGTCAGGAATCTGCATCCCCGGCGGCGTTGGCGGTATTGCAGCGACGGTCAGGACTTGTAGAACACGTAGTCGGCCTGGTACGGCACCGTCTTTTTCGTGCCGGCCATCGCCGCCGTGCACGGATCGGAGGGTGCGACGCCGCCCTTCGTGTTCACGCGCTGGATGTAGGTGACGCCCATCATGGCACCGGCGCCCATCGCAGGCTCGGCCTTCACCAGTTGCAGCGGAATGCTGCCCGGCGTGCCGGGGGCCACGGCCACCTGCTTGCCCGTCACCTTGCTGCCGTCCATCGACTCCCACGTCGGCCCGCCGTAATACTTGCCCACTTCCTTCTGCGTCCTGGCGTCCATCAATTTGGCCATCGGGCCGGCGAAGGTCCATTCGAACACGGCCGCATCGGTGGCCTTGGCCTTGCATTCGTAGGTGAGTTCGCCCACGCCCACGGCGGTCATGGCAGCGGTGTGGCCGGCGGGCACGCGCACGGCTTCAGGCAGGTCCATGCCTTGTGCCAGCGCCGTCAGGGGAAGCACGCAGGTTAATGCCACGGCACCAGCGATCATCTTGCGCATCATCGTTCCTTCGCGGTCATGGGCAACGTGCCCGATAGTCGACTTACGCGCCTTCGGCACGATTGGATGCGACCGGCAGCCCGTCATCGGGTCGAGGCCGACACCGTACCCCCCCCCGGGCGACGACGCGACCCTCCCTGGGATGCAGGATTACGCCCGGGTCACCTGCACCGTTAAGCGCGGACCTGCCTGTAAGAATCCAGGGCTGCGGGCCGACCCTGACTCATCACCCCCCTCAGGTACCCACCGATGACCTCTTCGATCCGATCCTTGCTGGTGCTGCTGTCCTTCGTGGCCACCACCGCGCTGGCCGCGGAAACCAAGCCTTTCGATGCCGCCACTTTCGCGGCGCTGCAGGCAGCCAACAAACCTGTGCTGGTCGACGTGTACGCCGACTGGTGCCCCACGTGCAAGCAGCAGGCGCCGATCATCGCGCAATTGATGGCCCTGCCCGAATTCAGCGGCTACACCGTGCTGAAGGTGAATTTCGACACGCAGAAGGACGTGCGCCGTACGCTGGGCGTATCGCAACAGAGCACGTTCATCGTCTACCGAGGCGCCAACGAAGTGGCGCGCTCCACGGGCGACACCAGCAAGGACTCGATCGCCGCTACGCTGCGCAAGGGCGTGTAACGCAATCCCGGCGCGAAGCTTCGCAGCATGGAACTCGGCCCAGGCAGCTACGGTCTCGGCTTTCTCGCCGGGGTCCTGTCCATACTGTCGCCGTGCGTGTTGCCGCTGGTGCCGATTGTTGTCGGCACCGCAGTGGCGGCGCATCCATTCGGCGCATGGGCTTTGGCCGCCGGCCTGACGCTGTCGTTCACCGGTATCGGCCTGTTCGTCGCCACAGTAGGGTTCGCCATCGGCCTCGATGCCGATTGGTTTCGCGGTGTTGCTGCGGTGCTGCTCATCGGATTTGGCGTGATCATGCTGAGTTCCGGCTTGCAACAGCGCTTCGCAGGCGCGACCACATCGTTGAGCACGCTTGGCGACCGATGGCTGGGTCGATTGCGGGTGCAGGGATTGGGGGGCCAGGCGGTCGTCGGCATCCTTCTCGGACTGATATGGGCGCCCTGCGTGGGACCGACGCTGGGCGCTGCGGCCACGCTTGCCAGTCAGGGGCGCAACCTGGGGCAGGTGGCGCTGGTGATGACCCTCTTCGGCATTGGCGCCGGAGTGCCCCTCGTTCTGCTGGGGCTCGTGTCGCGCAAACTTTTCGCCACGGCAAGGGGCAACCTCCTTCGTGCCGGTTCGTATGGCAAGTATCTGCTGGGGATACTGATGGTTGGGCTCGGCCTGACCATTCTGACCGGCACGGACAAGCTGATTGAGGCCTGGCTCGTGGAAGCTTCACCTCCGTGGCTGACGGACATCACCACGCGGTTTTGAACTACAGACTATTGCGTGCGGACACCGTCACACCGGTTCACGGGAAGCTGTATGGCACCACCGTTGCTCACGCCTCGCGGCGGGTGCAGCAAGGCAACGGCGGTCCGCAGGGCCGCATCGCCGCTGGTATCGGATGCCGGGCACGGCACAAACGCCTCGCGCGGCGTGCCATCGACGTGGAACAGCTTCTCGGTGGGGATGCGCACCACGATCCCGGACGCCGGCAGCTTGACTTCGCCCAACGCGACAAGCAGCCGCGCCATCGGTGTCCCCACGACAGGTGCACCACGCAGCGCATGGATGCCGATGGCGATGCCTTCACCCATGCTGCCGGTCCACCTGCCGACCAGCACGACGACCGGCGCGGTGAAGGGCACGCCCCGCGGCATCGCGTATTCGATCCAGCGCCGCCGGATGCCGGAGGACCGCGCCTCAGCCACCAGCTCGTGCACCTGATACGGCCCGCCCGCCGTAACCAGGCGGCCCATGATGCCGCGCGCGACCGTCGAATTGCCGCCGCTGGGCGTGTCGCGAAGGTCGAGGATCAAGCCCTTCGCATCCTTGGACCGGTCCAGCTCCGCGTCGAACGCCTTCACCGTCAGGTCGCTGCCGAGCGAATTGTTGAAACGGATGTACGCCAAACCCTCGTCCAGCCTGCGTGCCGTCACGACTTCCGTTGGACGCTCCAGCTTCGGGACATACCCGATCGTCATCGTCCTGCCGTCCTGCAGGACGGCAAGACGCACCGGCTCGTCGTTCTGGCGCCCCGCAAGGGCCGCCTGCAGCGCCCACGACGCCGCTTCGGGATCCGGTTCGCGCAGGAACTGCGGCGTGCGCTCGCGCACGGCCACCGCGACCGGCTGGTCGTTGATCGCCACCACGCGCATGCCTGCCTTGAGGCCCGCTCGCGCGGCCGCCGAATCGCCGCGCACGTCGACGATGACGACGTCGTCCCCCACGAAGGTGGCCCACGCTTCGGAGCCCGACGGCACCAGGCGCGGGGAAGTCCGCAGCGAGGTGCCGAGGTGCGCGTGGGCGTCGTACAACTCCGCCATGGCCTGCTCCAGGACCGGAATCAGTCCGGCCCGGTCGGACGCGGCGGCGGCCTGCGGCCGATACTCGGCGCAGGTCTTGTCCCACTGCGTTTTCCTCGTGTCGAAGTACGCGTATTCGTCCGCGACGAAGCGGCAGAACACGTCGAAGTCGCCGGCCATCCCGGGTGACGATGGCAGGGGCGTGGCCTGCGCGCCGGCGACAACCGGGAGCAGGAGCATGACGATGGGCCAAAGGCGCATGGGCTGACCAGTCTTGTACAGGGAAACCAGATTCCGAATCGCCAACAAAATCGGGCGGTGAGTCCTCCACCGCCCGCGTGTCTGCATCCGCAGCGTTGCTATCCCGCCGCGATCACCGCCCGCCCCGCCAGCACCGGAATCGGATGCGCACGATAGGCCGCCGATCCGTGCAGGTCGCTGTTCATTCCCGACGCATCCATCTTCACCGCACGCGCCGCGTCGTTGGTGAAGCTCTTCGTCAGCGCGTCTTCGAGCGCTTTCGCACGGAACACGTTGGTCGCTCAACGGGGGCGCACCCCGGGCTGCGGGCGGCGTGATGCTCGCCGCCCCCAACGCACCGCTGCGCGATGCGGATCATCACCTTCATCACCGACGACCCGACCGTGCGCGATATCCTCGGGCACCTCGGTGCGCCGGCCGCGCCCACCCCGCAGCGCACCCGGGTGCGACGACGGGCAGGCGCGTGCCTGCCCCCGCCTGCCTGCCCGCGCGCGACCACCTTGGCCTCGGTGCCCGCCCAGAAGCGCCACAACCAGCGTGGGGCACAGCCCGGTGCCGCTGAAAATCGACCACTGACCCGTGCCACCGGGTCCCCACACGCAGGCTCGCGCGATTGAAACGCCTATCCCTTCCGTCAACGTCGGGTCAGCGCACCTTGCCTTCCTTCCATGCGCCCAGCAACTTGTCGTAGTTGATGGTTTCGCCCTTGGGCTTTTCGTTGGCCAACTTCTTCCACGGGGCACCCTTGTCGCTAAGCCACTTGCCCGGATCGCTCTTGGGGTTGAGCTTGGGCGGGCAGTTGGTCATGCCGGCACGCTCCAGGCGGCCCATCACGTCGTCCATTTCGTTGGCCAGGTTGTCCATCGCGGCCTGCGGCGTCTTCTCGCCTGTCACCGCCACGGCCACGTTCTTCCACCACAGTTGCGCGAGCTTGGGATAGTCGGGCACGTTGGTGCCCGTCGGCGTCCAGGCCACGCGCGCCGGGCTGCGGTAAAACTCCACCAGGCCACCAAGCTTGGGCGCCATGTCGGTCATCGCCTGCGATTGGATGTCGCTTTCGCGAATCGGGGTCAGTCCGACGATGGTCTTCTTCAGCGAGGTGGTCTTGGCGGTGATGAACTGCGCATAGAGCCAGGCGGCGGCGACCTTGTTGGGGTCATGGTCCTTGAAGAAGGTCCACGAGCCCACGTCCTGATAGCCGTTTTGCATGCCTTGCTTCCAGTACGGACCATTGGGCCCCGGGGCCATGCGCCACTTCGGGGTGCCGTCGGCGTTCACGACCGGCAGCCCTGGCTTGATCATGTCCGCCGTGAAGGCCGTGTACCAGAAGATCTGCTGGGCGATCTGGCCCTGTGCCGGTACCGGGCCGGCCTCGCCGAACGTCATGCCGATGGCTTCCTTGGGCGAGTACTTTTTCATCCAGTCGATGTACTTCGTCAGCGCATAGACCGCCGCAGGCGAGTTGGTGGCGCCACCACGAGCGACGGAGGCGCCTACCGGCGTGCATCTGTCGTCCGCCACCCGAATGCCCCATTCGTCCACCGGCACGCCGTTGGGAATGCCGATGTCCGCGGTCCCGGCCATCGACAGCCACGCGTCGGTGAAACGCCAGCCCAGGCTGGGATCCTTCTTGCCATAGTCCATGTGGCCGTAGATCGGCTTGCCGTCGATGGTCTTCACGTCGTTGGTGAAGAACGCAGCGATGTCTTCATACGCGCTCCAGTTCAGCGGTACGCCCAACTCGTAACCGTACTTGGCCTTGAACTTGGCTTGCAAATCGGGCATTGCAAAAAGGTCGGCGCGGAACCAGTACAAGTTGGCGAACTGCTGGTCCGGCAGCTGGTACAGCTTCTTGTCGGGCCCGGTGGTGAAGCTCGTGCCGATGAAGTCCTTCAGGTCCAGGCCAGGGTTGGTGAACTCCTTGCCGGCGCCTACCATGTAGTCGGACAGCGCCAGAATCTTGCCGTAGCGGTAATGCGTGCCGATCAGGTCGGAGTCCGAAATCCAGCCGTCGTAGATCGACTTGCCGGATTGCATCGAGGTCTGCAGCTTCTCGACCAC
>JANNYI010000427.1:0-13040 GCA_031410015.1 Betaproteobacteria bacterium
GCGAGAAAGAGGAACAGCGTGATCAGGAATTCGTGCACCGAGAATCCGGGTCCGCGCACCGTGAAGTAAAGGGCGGAGGCGATCAGCACGCCGCCCACGCCCAGCGTCGTCGCCTTGGTCGGCGCATGCAGCCGCATGTAGAAGTCGGGCAGCTTGGCGAGGCCCCACGACCCGATCAGCGCCGTGGCCGCGCTGATCAGCAGCAACAAGGCGATCAATGCGTCGGCCCACAGCGGCAGGTTGGTCAGCGCGGTCATTCGATGATGTCGCCGCGGGCAATGTACTTGGCCAGCGCGACGGTGCTGATGAAGCCCAGCAACGCGACGACCAGCGCAGCCTCGAAGAAAAGCTGCGTATCGAAGCCGATGCCCAGCAGCACCAGCAGCGCGATGGTGTTCACGTACAGCGTGTCCAGCGCAAGGATGCGGTCGGGCAGCGACGGTCCGCGCGCCAGGCGATAGACGTTGAGCGCCAGCGACAGGGCGAACACGGCGATGATCCAGGGCAGGATGGAGGCGGTCATCCGAAGATCTCCTTCAGCGGTGTCTCGTAGCGCGACTTGATCGATGCCACCAGCGCATCCGCATCGTCGATGTGCAGCGCATGCACGAGCAGATGCGAGCGGTCGACGGCGACATCGGCAGTGAGCGTGCCTGGCGTCATCGTGATGATGCCCGCCAGCGTGGTGATGGCCCAGTCGTTGGTCAGGTCGAGCGGCACCTTGACGAAGCCGGGCCTGATTGCGGCCGCCGGTCCCAGCACGCGGCGCGCCACCTCGACGTTCGACACCACGATGTCGCGGAGCACGGTGAGTGCCAGCCGCAGCGCGATCACCGGGCTATGCAGCGACGGCCACTCGCCGTCGGCAAGATGGGTGGCGGCCCGGGGGATGGCGAGTGCCAGCACGGCCCCCAGTACAAGATGCGCAGGTGCCACCGTGTTGTTGAGCGCGAGCCACACGACCCACAGGACCAGCGACAACCACGGATGCGGCAGCAGGTGGCGCATCAGTGCTCCTTCGCGGGCGCGGGCACCGGCGCGGTGCGCATGACGGCGTCGACGTAGAGATGCGGCTGCACGAGCTGCAGTGCGGTGTCGGCCGTGTAGCGCGCCGCCGCCGCGGCGAGCGCGGTCCACAGGAGCGACGCCAACACCAGCACGGCAATGCCGCCCAGCGCCGACGGCGCCATGGGCGGCGCCACGGTCGCCGCGCCGTTGACGTTCCAGAACACGCGGCTGCCTGCGCGCGCCAGCACCATGATGCCCAGGACGCCGCTGCCGATCACGGCGCCCCAGAACCAGGCCATGACGGAGGTGTTGATCGTGGCCGACAGCATCAGCGCCTTGCCGATGAATCCGCCCAGCGGCGGCAGGCCGGCCACGGCCGCCGCTGCGAACACGAACAGGAGGCCGAGCAGCACGGGCTGCGTGACCGCCGGACCGTCGCCGAAGCGATCGGCCGTCGCGCCGCGCTGCAGGCCAATCGAGTGCGCCAGCAGGAACAGGAGCGCAATCGCCAGCGTGCTGTGCACCATGTAGTACAGCGCGCCCGCCAGTGCCGGCTCGCCCAGCGTGGACGCCGCGATCAGCGTGCCCGACGACACCAGTACGAGACTGCCGATCAGCTTGCCCATCCGCTGCGACGACAGCGCGGATATCGCGCCGAAGCCCATCGTGACCACGCCCAGCGCAAACACGGCGTCGGCCCCCCATCCGGTCAGCGCCGTGGTGCCGGCCCCGAAGAGCAGCGTCGACGTCCGGATGATGCCGTAGAGCCCCACCTTGGTCATGATCGCAAACAATGCCGCCACCGGGCCCGGCGCGGCGCCGTAGGTGCCCGGCAGCCAGAATCCCAGCGGCAGCAGCGCGGCCTTGATGCCGAAGACCACCAGCAGCAGCAGCGCCGCCGCCTGCGCGAGCCCGGCATCCTGCGGGGCAAGCTGAGGCAGCCTCGCCGCCAGGTCGGCGAAGTTGAGCGTGCCGACGACGCCATAGAAGAGACTTGCCGCAATCAGGAACAGCGCCGAACCGACGAGATTGATGACCACGTAATGCAGCCCGGCGCGCAGCGCCCTGCCCTTCGCGTCGTGCAGCAGCAGCGCATACGAGGCAATCAGCAGCACCTCGAAGAACACGAACAGGTTGAAGAGGTCACCGGTGAGGAACGCGCCGTTCAGGCCCGCCAGCTGCACCTGGAAGAAGGCGTGAAAGTGCGGGCCGCGTGCGGCCAGCGGCGCCGCGGCGATCTGGCTTGCCAGCGCCACGACGGCCGTCAGCAGGAGCAGCAATGCCGACAGCCGATCGAGCACCAGCACGATGCCGAAGGGCGGCTGCCAATTGCCGAGCAGGTAAACGCCGACCGTGCCTGTATCCGCCATGCGGACCAGCCCCGCCGCCACGATGGCCACGGCCAGCGTGGACAGGAGCGCCAGCGGCGCCTGCCAGCGCGGGTGCCACCGTTCGCACAGCAACAGCAGCGGCGCCATCAGCAGCGGCAGCAGGATCGGAACGATGAGCCACTGCGCGGTCATGGCGGCGCTGCGCCGGTGCCGGCGCCCTTGTCCGTCGGCGGCGGGTCGCAGGCATCGCTGCCGTTGACGTGGTACGCCTTCATGGCCAGCGTCAGCACCAGTGCGGTCATCGCGAACGAGATCACGATGGCGGTAAGCACCAGCGCCTGGGGCAGCGGGTCCGCATAGTGGGCCAGCGTGGCGGGAACGCCCGGACGCACGATCGGCGGCATGTTGAAGGCCAGCCGGCCCATCGCGAAGATGAACACGTTGACCGCGTAGGTGAGCAGCGTCAGGCCAAGCACCACGTCGAACGAGCGCGCGCGCAGACACAGCCAAACGCCGCAGGCGGTGAGGACGCCGATTGCCGAGGCGACAAACCATGCCGTCATGCCGCAGGCTCCCCGATGTGCCCGTCAGGCAGCAGTCCAGGCGATATCGTGGTCAGCAGGGCGGCGCCGACCACGGTCATGAACACGCCGAGATCGAAGAACATCGCGCTGGCAATGGGAACCTCGCCGACCACCGGCAGTACCGGGTGCAGGAACGATGTGGTCAGGAACGGATAGCCGAGCAGCATGCTGCCCACGCCGGTGAGGCCGGCGGCAAGGAGTCCGCACGCGACCCACGTCTGGTAGGTCAGCTGCCGCGGGTCGAGAATGGCCGTGCCGCCGCCGGCGATGCGCAGCGCCACCAGTGCGCACGCCAGCGTGAGTCCCGCCACGAAGCCGCCACCCGGCAGGTTGTGGCCGCGCAGGTAGAGGAAGATCGCCACCATCGCGGCCAGCGGCAGCAGCAGGCGCGTCACGCTGCGCACGAGCAGCGGGTTCCACGGTCCGCCGGGCTCGGCGGGCTGTGCGGCCGGCGGAATCCGGAAGTTCCACAGCAACGCAAAGACGAGGAGCCCGGCCATGCCGAGCACCACGATTTCGCCCAGCGTATCGAAGCCGCGGAAATCGACGATGATCACGTTGACGGCGTTGGTGCCGCCGCCCTCCGGCAACGCCCGATCGAGATAGAACGGCGCAATCGACGCCACCGGGCGGGTCATCACCGCGTGCGCGACCAGGGTAATCCCCACGCCGGCCGCGACGGCGACGATGGCGTCGCGCCACTTTCGCCACGGTCCCGGCTCGGGCGGCGAGGTCTGCGGCAGGAAGTGCAGCACCACCATGATGAGCGCAATCGTCGCGATCTCGACCAGCAATTGCGTCAAGGCGAGGTCGGGCGCTGACAGCAGCACGAAGCCCAGGCTCACGGCGAGACCCGTGGCGCCGATCAGCAGCAGCGCCAGGAACCGCTGCCGATAACACAGCGTGGCGGCAATGGCCGCTCCCACGCCGAAGAGCCAGATCAGGGCACCGATGATGACGGGGATCTCGCCGAGCGGCTCCACCGCGACACCGGGCACGCCGAACCCGAGGCGCAGCAGCGGCCACGCCATCGCGGCAACGGCGGTGACGACTATCCAGGCCAGTCCCCCAGGCAGGCTGGCACCGGGCGACCACGCGACGATGCGCCGGCCGTTGCGCACCAGCACCTCCAATGCGCGGTCGAACATCACCTTGCCGTTCATCGGCATGCGCACGATCGTGTGCAGGTTGACCGCCTTCTGCAAGCCGAAGTACAGCAGGACGCCTCCCGCCATGGCAAGCAGGCTCATCAGCAGCGGCAGGTTGAAGCCATGCCAGAGCGCAAGGCTGTAGACGGGCATCTCGCTGCCCAGCACGCTCCGCGCCGCGACGTCGAGCACCGGTCCGATGGTGACCGCGGGCACGATGCCCACCGCCAGGCATACCACCACGAGGACTTCCACCGGAATGCGCAGCCAGCGCGGCGGCTCGTGCGGCGTCCGGGTGAGTCCGACGGGCTCCCCGTTGAAGAACACGTCGTGGATGAAGCGCACCGAGTAGGCCACCGCCAGCGTGGCGGCGATGGCGGCCACGACGGGCACCATGACCTCCAGCACCGGATGCGTGGTGAGCTGCAGCGTCTCGGCAAAGAACATCTCCTTTGACAGAAAGCCGTTCAGCAGCGGCACGCCGGCCATCGCGCCGGCGGCCACCATCGCCAGCGTGGCCGTGAACGGCATGAAGTGCCACAGGCCGTTCAATTGCCGCATGTCGCGCGAGCCGGTCTCATGGTCGATGATGCCCACCGACATGAAGAGCGAGGCCTTGAACGCCGCATGATTGAGGATGTGGAAGATGCCCGCCACCACGGCGAGTGGCGAGTCGAGGCCGAAGAGCAGCGTGATCAGGCCGAGGTGGCTGATCGTGGAATACGCCAGCAAGCCCTTCAGGTCCTGCTGGAAGATGGCGAAGCCGGCACCCAGTGTCAGCGTGATCAGGCCCGTGCCGGTGACGATGAAAAACCACAGATCCGTGTCGCCCAGCGCCGGATACAGCCGCGCCAGCAGGAACACGCCCGCCTTCACCATCGTGGCCGAATGCAGGTACGCGGAAACCGGCGTGGGCGCCGCCATCGCGTGCGGCAACCAGAAGTGAAACGGAAACTGCGCGGACTTGGCAAACGCGCCGAGCAGGGTCAGCACCAGCGCCACCGGATACAGCGGATCCGCACGGATGCGCGGCCCGGCGGCGAGCACGATGTCGAGCGAGAAACTGCCGACGATGTGCCCCAGCACGATCACGCCGCCCAGCAGGCACAGGCCACCCGCGCCGGTGACTGCCAGCGCCATCCGCGCACCCTGTCGCGCATCGGCCCGGTGGTTCCAGTAGCCGATCAGCAGGAACGACGTGAGGCTGGTCGCTTCCCAGAACACCACCAGCAGGATGAGGTTGTCGGCCAGTACGATGCCCAGCATCGCGCCCATGAAGGCGAGCAGGAACGCGAAAAACCGCGCCGGCGGATCGGCCGCCGCGAGGTAGTAGCGGGCATACAGCACCACCAGCGCGCCGATCGCATAGATGATGCCGGCAAAGGTCCATGCCAGCCCGTCCATCCGGAAACCGAAGGCCACCTGCGGGTACCACGACACCGCGGCGCGCAGGATCTCGCCGCCGAAAATCAGCGGCCCCGTCATGCCCAGGAGCGCACAACCGGCAAGCGTGGTCAGCCCGGCGATCCACGCCACGGTATTGCGCGCACTGTTGGGGAGCATCGCACAACCAAGCGCTGCAGCGAACGGCAACAGGACCAGCGCAAACAGCATCATGAGCCGGTTCGCGCAGCGGAAGTTCGCGTGCGAAGCATAGCGATCACCAGCGTGAGCGCCGTCAACGGCAGGACAAACCAGAGCATCGCCGCCGAGAAGGCGTCCAGCGCGTCATGGTGCTGCGCGGCCAGGACCACGTACAGCGTGTAGGCGACGTAGTAAAAGAGAAACACCGCGCCTTCCCAGCGCTCGATCGAGCGACCCGTGAGAAATATCGGCACGCAGGCCACGGCCACGGCCAGCATCACCCACAGGTCGAAGTGGAGGAGCGCAGGCGCCACCGCCAGCCCGCTGTCCGAGGCCAGCGCACTCAGTCCGAGGCAGCCCAGGATGTTGAACGTGTTGCTGCCGACGACATTGCCGACCGCGATGTCGCGCTCGCCCTTCAGTGCCGCGATGATCGACGTGGCGACCTCGGGCAGCGACGTTCCGGCCGCGACGATGGTGAGGCCGATCACCAGTTCCGACACGCCCGCCCACCGCGCAAAGAGCACCGTCGCGTCCACCAGCCAGCGCGCCCCAAGAACCAGCAGCGCCAGCCCGGCGACGATCAGCAGGCATTGCACCCATGGCGACGCACTCCACCGGGCCCGGCGGGTGTCGGCTGCAGATACCGGGTTGCCGCCGTTGGCGCGCGACTCCCGCCGTGCCTGCACGATCAGGAACACCGTATAGATCACGACCAGTGCCAGCAGGATCGCGCCGTCGAACAGGCTGATCGATTGGTCCTGCGCCAGCACCAGCAGCAGTACCGACGTGGCGATCATGATCGGGATTTCCTGGCGGATGATCTGGATGTTGACCGCCAGCGGTACGATCAGTGCCGACGCGCCGAGGATGAACAGCACGTTGAAGATGTTACTGCCCACGACATTGCCCAACGCAATGTCGGCCTGACCCTGCAGTGCCGCGCCCACCGACACCGCGACCTCCGGGGCGCTGGTGCCGTAGGCCACGACGGTGAGGCCCACCACCAGCGGGGAAATGCCGAATGACAACGCAATCCGCGATGCGCCGCGGACGAGCAGATCCGCACCCGCCACCAGCGCGGCCAATCCGAGGACAAAGTAGATGATCTCAGCAAGCATGTCGGGGGGGATGCCGCGGCACGTGGTTGCGTTGTGGATGTGGTTGCGCCAGCGTCACGGACAGGTACCGCCGGCGCCCGGTTTCGTGCCCAGGTCGACGCCCATGTCCGCACCGGGCATGCAACGGCTCAGCCCAGCACGAGGATGTGCACGCGAAACGGGCCATGCGCACCCAGCACGATCGTCTGCTCGATGTCGCCGGTGCGCGAAGGCCCGGAGATGAGGTTCACCGCCCGCGGCATCGTCCCGCGCTCGCGCCGGACCAGCGCATAGGCCTCTTCCATGCCCGCCACCACGCGCTCGGCGCGCAGCACGGCAATGTGCGTATCGGGCAGCAGTGCCGTCGCGGTAGGCGTATCGGCACCCGTGGTGAATACCAGCGTGCCGGTTTCGGCAATGGCGCAGCAGCAGCCGGTGATGCCCAGGCGGTCGTTGCCGATGGTGGGGCGCGCCTCGATCGAGAGTCCCGCGGCCTGCCAGTCGAGGGGCGCGAACTCGGGCCAGCACACGCCCTGGTGCGACTTCTGCGCGGCGAGCATCGGCGGGAGGTCCAGCGCATCCACGTAGCGTGCCACGGCGACCGGAATGTCCGCAGCCGATCCGATGCGCTCGACGGTGCTGGCCATGTCGGTGGCCCGCTGCATGAAGCGCGCGAGGAGGTCCGGCGGCGCCGCGGGACGCGGGCCTTGCGCATGCTCGGCGACATAAGCCGCGGCCACTGCGCGCGCCGCGTCGCGATTGCCGTCGACCTTCAGTGCCTTGCGCACCCGGCCGAGGATGGCATCGCGCGAGGCCTTGTTGTCGGCGATCGCCATAGAGGCTACTTGCCCTTGCGTACGAAGGCGGCCAGCCGCTCGGTGCCGCGTTCGATCGCCTCGTTGGAGGCGGCGTACGAGAAGCGGATGTGCTGCCCGTCGCCGGGCACCCGGCGGCCGAAATGGATGTCGGCGAGCACGGCAATGCCGGCTTCGTGCAGCAGTCGCTTGCGGAAGACTTCCGAGTCGGCGCAGCCGGTCATCCTGCAGGCCTCGGTGACGTTGGGCCACGCGTAGAACGCACCGCCCGGCGTGGCGCAGGTGACACCGGGAATGGCATTGAGGCGCGCGACGATGAGATCGCGCCGTGCCAGGAAACTGGCGCGCATCGCATCCGCCGCGTCCTGCGGTCCCGTCAGCGCCGCCACGGCGGCCCACTGCGAAATCTGCGACGCACAGGATTCGGTATTGGTGATCCAGCGCGTGAACACGGGGGCCAGCGCCCTGTTGGCCACGTAGCCGATGCGCCAACCGGTCATGGCCCATGTCTTGGAGGCGCCGTCGCTGATGATCGTCCGCTCGAGCATGTCCGGGCGCGTGGCCAGCGAATCGAAGCGGCCGTCGTAGACGAGGCGCGAATAGATCTCGTCCGCGAATACCCACACCTGCGGATGGCGGCGCAGGATCTCGGCAATCGTGTCGAGGTTCTCGCGATCGAGGATGCCGCCGGTGGGATTCTGCGGCGTGTTGAGGATGAGGAGACGCGTCTTGGGCGTGATCTTCGACTCGAGTTCGGCCGGATCGAAGGCAAAGCCGCGCGACTCGCGCAGGAAGATCGGCACGGGCACCGCACCGTTGGCGGCGATCTGCGACTCGTAGATCGGAAAGCCGGGCACCGGGTAGATCACCTCGTCGCCAACGCCGTAGTCGGTGACCGAGGCGATCGTGTAGGCGATGAACGGCTTGGCCCCGGCGCCGACGACGACATCGGAAGGCGCGATTTCGAGCCCACGGCGCGAGCCGAGGTCGTGCGCGGCCGCGGCGCGCAGCTCGTCGATGCCCGCACTGGGCGTATAGCCATGCTTGCCCGCTTTGATCGCCGCGATGGCCGCATCCTGCACATTGACGGGCGTTGGAAAGTCGGGCTGGCCGATGCAGAAGGAGATGATGTCCTTCCCGTCGCGGATCAGCGCGTTGACCTCCGCCAGCACGACGAAGGCGTTTTCGGTGCCGAGCGATTCGGCGCGACGGGAAATGCGCGGCAACGCGAGGTTGCCGCCGTGGGGGGCATTCATTGGATGGTCGCTCCGGAATTGCGTTGCTGCTCCGCATGGAGATCGCGGAAGGTTCGTCCCGCCGGCGCGGGCAGGTCGCGGCCATCGGTCCAGCCGCCGGCCAGCGGCAGGCTCCCGATCATGCCGTTGCCATTGGCACGCGCACGCAGGAAGCGCACGCCAATCCGCGATGCCAGCGCGTACAGGCGCGGCCGCGCGGCAAACCACGCCCACAGCTTGATGCCGGTGCGCTCATGCCAGGGCCGCAGGTCCTCCTCGAACTCGCGCTCCCGCAGTTTGCGCTGCAGGTCGGGCAGCGGGATCTTGACCGGACACACCACGCCGCACTGGTTGCACAGCGTGGATGCCTGCGGCAGGTCGAGCGCATTCTCGAGACCCACGTACATCGGCGTGAGAATGGAGCCGATCGGGCCGGGGTAGACCCAGCCATAGGACTGCCCGCCGATGTTCTGGTAGACCGGACAGTGGTTCATGCAGGCACCGCAGCGAATGCAGCGCAGCGCCTCGCTGACGTCGCTGGCGAGCACGTCGGTGCGGCCGCTGTCGACGATGATGAAGTACATGTGGTCGACGCCGTGGAACTCGCCCGGCCCCCTGGGGCCGGTGAGCAGGTCGACGTAATTGGAGATCGACTGGCCGGTGGCCGAGCGCGGCAGCAGGCGCATCAGCGTCGCGACGTCCTCGAGCGTGGGCACGATCTTCTCGATGCCCGAAATCGCGATGTGCACGCGCGGCAGCGTGGTGGTCAGCGTGGCGTTGCCTTCGTTGGTGACGAGCACCACCGAGCCCGTGTCCGCCACGAAGAAGTTGCCACCGGAAATGCCCATGTCGGCGGTGAGGTAGTGATCGCGCAGCACGCCCCTCGCCTCGAGGCACAGCTCCTCGACGACCGTCTTCTTCGGCGTGCCGTGCCTGGCGTGAAAGAGCTCGGCCACCTCCTCCTTGCTCTTGTGCAGCGCCGGGCCGACGATGTGCGACGGCGGCTCGTAGTCGTTGATCTGCAGGATGTATTCGCCAAGGTCGGTCTCGACCACGGTGAGGCCGGCCGCCTCGATCGCGTGGTCCAGCGCGGACTCCTCCGAGACCATCGACTTCGACTTGATGATCTTGCGCACGTCGTGGCGCGCGGCGATCTCCAGCACCAACGTGTTGATCTCGGCGGGCGTTTGCGCATAGAGCACCGTAGCTCCCCGCGCCGCGGCGTTGCGCTCGAACATCTCCAGCCACACGTCGAGGTTGTCCAGCGCCCGCTGGCGGATGGCGCGGGCGGCCTCGCGGGTGGCCTCGAAATCGTCGAGCTCGCTGATGCCGGCCCGCCGCTTGGCGACGAACTTGCCCTTGATCTTGCCGAGATTGGCCTGGAGCACCTCGTCATTCAACTTGACGTGCGCGCGCTCCTTGAAATGCATCGATGCGACTTGCATCCGGCCTCCGAGTCAGGATTTCGTATCTGCGGCGACGCCCGCGAGCACTTCGGCGACGTGCAGCACGCGCGTCTTCATGTCGCCGCGGCGGCGCATCCGCCCTTCGATGTTGAGCATGCATCCCAGGTCGCCCAGCACCACGGCATCGGCACCGGAATTGCCGACGTGCTGGCACTTGTTGTCGGCCATTCGCGTGGAGATCTCGCCGAACTTGATCGAAAACGTGCCGCCGAATCCGCAGCAGGTTTCGCACTCGGCCATCTCCGCCAGCTCGACGCCGGGCATCATGGCCAGCAGCGCGCGCGGCTGCGTCTTGACGCCCATCTCGCGCAGGCCGGCGCAACTGTCGTGGTAGGTGACCTTGCCCGCATAGGTACCCGGCACCGCCGCGACCTTGAGCACGTTGACGAGGAAATCGGTGAGTTCGAAGGTGCGCGCCGCCAGGGCCTGCGCCCGCACGAGCATGGCAGGATCGTTGGAGAAAAGGTCGGCGTAGTGCGTGCGGATCATGCCGCTGCACGAACCCGACGGTGCCACCAGGTAGTCGCAGCCTTCGAACTCGGTCACGAGCTTCCGCGCAAGCACGATCGCGTCGGCGCGGTCGCCGGAGTTGTAGGCGGGCTGCCCGCAGCACGTCTGCATGGCGGGCACCAAGACATCCGCGCCGCCCGCCTCGAGCAGCTTCAATGCAGCGAAGCCGACCGATGGACGCATCAGGTCGACGAGGCAGGTGACGAAGAATCCGACGCGCATGTTGGTGACCAGGTCAGGCCGTCGATCTTAGCATGGCGACCCTGCCCGGCCGAGGCGTCAAAGCGGCCCTGTTCCGGTCAGTAATACTGCGACTGCACCAGGGCCACGGCGCACAGCCCCATCAGCGGCTGCGGCAGGATACCGAACAGCAGCAGTGACAGGCCGTTGGCGGACAGCAGGAAGCGGGTGTCGGCGCGGGACTCGATCGGCGCGCGATCCACGGGTTCGTCGAAGTACATGAGCTTGACGATGCGCAGGTAGTAGAACGCGCCGATCAGCGCGGCCAGAACGCCGACCACCGCCAGCCAGACATAGCCTGCGTTGATAGCCGCCTGCAGCACCAGCAGCTTGCCGTAGAAGCCGATCGTGGGCGGCATCCCCGCCAGCGAGAACATCACCAGCAGCATCACGAAGGCCCACCAGGGCGAGCGCTGGTTGAGTCCCTTGAGGTCATCGATCTTGTCCGCCTCGAAACCGCGCCGTGACAAGAGCAGCATGACGCCGAAGCCGGCCAGCGTGGTCAGCACGTAGGCGACGATGTAGAAGAGCGCCGCGGAGAATCCGGTGACATCGCCTGCCATGAAGCCCATCAGCACGTAGCCCATGTTGGCAATCGACGAATACGCGAGCATCCGCTTCAGATTGGTCTGCGCGATGGCCACGACGTGCCCCAGCGTCATCGACAGCACGCACAGCACGATCAGCATGCCCTGCCAGTTGCCCTCCGCACCGCCCAGTGCGCCGGCCAGCAGGCGCAGGATCATCGCAAATGCCGCGAACTTCGGCGCCGAACCGATCAGCAGCGTGATGGCCGTGGGCGCACCCTGGTAAACGTCCGGCACCCACATGTGGTACGGCACCGCGCCCAGCTTGAACGCAATGGCCGACACCACGAACACCACGCCCAGCATCAGCAGGATCGGATTGTCGCCGCGGCTCAGCACGGCCTGCGCCACGCGATCGATCTGCAGCGTGCCCGTGGCGCCGTAGATCATCGACATCCCATAGAGCAGGAAGCCCGACGCCAGCGCGCCGAGCACGAAGTACTTCATCGCCGCCTCGACCGGCGCGGTTTCGTCGCGCTGGATGGCCACCAGCGCGTACAGCGACAGCGACATCAGCTCGAGCCCCAGATACAGGGTGACGAAGCTGTTGGCGGTGATCAGCACCTGCATGCCAAGCAGCGCGAACAGGATCAGCACGAAGGTCTCGCCTCGGAACAATCCGCGTGCCGCCATGTAGGTGCGGGAGTAGAAAAGCATCAGCGATACCGCGATGAAGCTGAAAAGGCGCAGGAAATCCGCGATGAGGTCGTCGATGACGAGATCGTGGAACACCCGGACCACGTCCAGATGCATCGTCTTGACCGTGATGCACAGGGCCACCAGCAGCGCGAACTGGGCGAGCCAGTAGGACACGTGCCGCTGGTCGTCGCGCAGGAAGAGGTCGACGAGGAGGATGATGCACGCCGCGGTCAGGACGACCAGCTCCGGCAACACCGTCAGCAGATTGAAGGTCATCGTATTCATGGCGTGGGAATCTTGCTCTTGGCGACGTGCGCGAGAAGATCCACGACGGACACGTGCATGACATCGATGAAGGGCCGGGGCCAGATGCCCATCAGCAGGACGGCCGCGGCCACGGTGCCCAGCAGCCAGAACTCGCGGCGCGACAGGTCGGTCAGCGCGGCGACGTGCGCGTTGGCCACCGCGCCGAAGATCACGCGCTTGTACATCCACAGGGTGTACGCCGCGCCGAGGATCAGCGAGATCGCGGCGATGAAGCCCAGCCAGAAGTTGACCTGCACGGCAGCCAGAATCACCATGAACTCGCCGACGAAGCCGGAGGTGGCCGGCAGGCCGGAATTGGCCATCGCGAACAGCATCATGAAGGCGGCGAATTTCGGCATCGTGTTAACGACGCCGCCGTAGTCGGCGATCATCCGCGTGTGCATGCGGTCGTACATCACGCCCACGCACAGGAACATCGCCGCCGACACGAAACCGTGCGAGACCATCTGCGCGAGGCCCCCCTCCA
>JANNYI010000428.1:0-7672 GCA_031410015.1 Betaproteobacteria bacterium
TCGGCCGGCACCTCGGACAGGTACGACTTCAATTGCGCCATGCCGGTGTCGGTGACGACACCCTTCTGCTCGAACTCGGCTTCGGTGAGCGTACCGCGGGCGTTTTCGACGATCTTGCCGCGCGGGATCTTGATCTTGAAGGCGCGCTCCAGCCTGAACACCATGTCCAGGAAGTCGATGGACTCGGCATCGAGGCCCTCGATCAGCGACACGTTGGGCTTGATGTCCTCGACATCGCAGCCGAGGGCATCGGCCATCGTGGCCGCTACCGTGGGGAATACCGCGTTGATTTCGTCTTGCGTGATTGCAATTGTCATGGTCTTGACTCCGTCTCGTTTCGTTCTCAGTCCATCTTGAAGCCACCGTCGACGGTCAGTACCTGACCGGTGACGTAATTCGCGTAATCGGACGCCAGGAACCAGACCGCATAGGCGACTTCCTCGGGCTTGCCGTAGCGCTTGAGCAGGATGCGCGCCTTGACTTCGTCGCCCGCCATGTCGCGCACTGCCGCCGACATTTCGGTGTCGATGACGCCCGGCGCCACTGCATTGACGGTGATCCGGCGCGGCGCGAGCTCGACGGCCAGCGCCCGCGTCAGCGCATTGATTGCGCCCTTGCTGGCCGCGTAGTTGGTCTGGCCACGGCCACCCTTTTCGCCGGACACCGAACTGATGTTGATCACCTTGCCGCCGCGCTGCGAAATCATGTAGGGCGCCACGGCGCGCGTCATGTTGAACACGCCGGTGACGTTGGTGTCGAGGACGTCCTGCACGTCGGCGTCGGAAAAGCCGGCCAGCGGATTGTCGCGGATCACGCCGGCATTGTTGACGAGGAGGTCGATGCGTTCACGCCGGTCAGCGAGCTTCTCGACCGCGCCGGCGCAGGCGGCCGAGTCGCGGATGTCGAGTTGTTCGGCGGTGACCGCCAGCCCGGCCGCTGACGTTGCAGCCACGACCTCCTGCGCCGCCGCGGCGTTGTCGCGGTAGTAGAACGTGACGTCGGCGCCGTCCTGCGCGAGGAGTTCGACAACGGCGCGGCCGATGCCGCGGCTGCCGCCGGTGACGATCACCGTGCGACCTGCAAGTCCGGAAGGCAGTGCCAGGGCCATCGTCAGCCCGAAATCGAGAAGCCGCCGTCAACCACCAGCGTATGGCCGTTGATCATCAAAGCCTCCGGCAGGCACAGCAGATAGACCGCGTCGGCGACGTTTTCCGTCGTGAGTACCGGTCCGGCGGGCGTGCGCGCGGAAAAGTTGGCCAGCAGCTCCTCGCGATTGGGGAAGTAGGCCAGCGCGTCGGTGTCCACGACCCCGGCGCTCACCACGTTGACGCGAATGCCCCGCGGACCCAGTTCCTGGGCCAGCGCCCGCGCCAGCGCTTCCAGCGCGGCCTTCGACGCGCCGATGAAACCGTAGCCCGGCATGGCCCGCTGCGCACCGAGGCTCGACAGCGCGATCACGCGGCCGCCGTCGACCATCAGCGGCAGCGCACGCTGGGTCAGCAGGTTCAGCGCCAGCGCGTTGGTCTCGAGGCACCAGCGCCAGTGCTTGAGCGTCATCTCCACCGTGGGCTTCAGCACCCCGCTGGCCGCGTTGGACACGAGGATGTCGAGACGATCGAAGTGCTTGCGAAACTCGGTGAACATCTCGTCGACGCTGTCGGGAATGCCCACGCTGCCCTGGATCGCCACGGCTCGGCGGCCCTGCGCGCGCAGCGAGGCGCACAGCGCCTCCGCCTCGTCGGCGCTGTTGTAATAGTTGACGGCGACATCGCAGCCGGCGCCCGCGAGCTTGGTGGCGATGGCCTTGCCGATGCCGCGCGCCCCGCCGGTGACCAACGCCACTTTGCCTGCCAGAACACCAGCCATGATCGAGAGCCCGTCGTGCGTTCGCGCCCTGACCCCCGGTGCGAAGCGCGGCCGGTGGCGAGCAAACCTCTATTCTACCGTCCTCGCCCCCGCGGCCCGGGCCGGCGCTTGGCCGGCGCGCAGCGAGGCTTGAGCCTCGAGCGCCCAATGCTTCCTGACGCTCCACCAGACGTCGGCCGCCCAGACGAGGTTGTCGCCCGCGCCCGGCGGCAACGGGCCGGGAGGAGCGCCCGGCCGATAGGCGTCGATCCAGGCCCGGGCCGCCGGGTCGGCGGCGTAATCCGCCGACACCGGCGCCAGTACGTGGTTGATCGTGGCGGGCAGCGACACGTTGCGCACGCGGGCCCGGTCGCCGACCGCCTTGTAGCGCAAGTCGGCACCGGGCAGCGTCCACGCCCACAGGTCGACGTCGATCGTATAGCCGGTGAAGTCGTCCACCGTGTCGGGAATGGCGTGCAGCTTGTCCAGCAGGCTCCACTGGTTGGGCAGCAGAAACGCCGCGCCGCCCGCGGCGATCACCGACACGTAGTCGAGCGACAGCCCCACCACCGGACGCTGGCGACCCGTGGCCGGATCGCGAATTGTCGTGCGGTCGAGCGCAAAGTCCGTCAGCGGATCCCAGACGGGCACGTTGCTGGCATAGTTGCCCGCAAGGACATGCAGCACCTTGACGGCCTGCATGCCGCCCTGGCTGTGGCCGATCAGTATCGGCGGCATCCGGTCGTGCTCGTAGTACCACGCGACGATGCCGGCGAGCCGCTCGGCGTCCTCATACGGGCTGTGCGACCAGTCGCCCGAACGGGGCCCGCGAATCCTGTCTTCGGGATAGCCCATCCCCACCAGGAACTGGCCGAACGACGTCATGCCGAGGTGGACCGGATAGATGCCCCCATGCAGCAGCATGATGCGCGGCGCGGGTCCGCGCGCCAGCACATCCTTGACGTCCGCCGCGGAGACGCGCTCGGGATCGAGCGCCAGGATGCGTGCAGCGAGGGCCGGTTCCACCACCGCCGGCGGGGCCAGCGCGATCGAGTCGCCGGTAACCCGCGGCGGCACCCAGCCGCAGCCGGCAGCGACAAGTGCCGTGCCAAGCACGATCAGGAAGAGCGTGTGCAAGCGTCGTCCGGTCACGATTGTCGCGGAGGTGAAGGCTAAAGGGAGTTTGCGCAGGCCACGAGCGCAGACCCGATTCTAGCGACATCCTCGCGTTTGAAAGCCGCAGTGCGATAACTGATGCCGATCTGCAGGGACTCCCCGACGGCCGCCGGTGTCACCACCAGCGGCGAGAACGGGCCGGTGGAACCCGCGCGTCGATAACGCAATATCGCCGCCGTGCCTGGTGCATCGCGCCACAGGTTGTCAACGTTCAGCATGGTCATGCCCGCCCACACCGGATAGTTCTTCGCGTACATGTGCTTGCGCTGGTGCGGCCGCATGTAGCGCCAGGCGAGCCCGCCGAACGCGATTGCATAAAGCGTCTGCAGGTACAGCTTGCGCCGCTTGATCCGCTGCGTCTGGGCATGAATGTCGGCCGCGATGGCGCGCAGTGGCGTGCCGGGTGGCACCGGATGCGACACCAGGAACGAACTCAGGAACTGGCCGAAGGCGCGCTCGGGTGGGGGGGCGACCTCGCGCCGGATGTTGAAGACGGAGGCGATGGCGATTTCATGCCGGCGGTGCCCGCTGCCGCGGCCTTCGATCTCCGGCGCAACGGCCTGCAGCAACATCGCCACCATCAGGTCGTTCTGCGTGACGCCCCATTCCCGGGAGGTGCGTGCAATCGCCGCATGCGCCGCCGGGGGCACCGGCAGCGACAGGTAGGCATTCTCCCCTGCATCGCCGTACGGATAGCGCGGGCGCACCGAACGCCGGGCGCGCAGGATCATGGCGGGCAACCAGAACTGACCGAGGTAGAAGGCCAGCGCATTGCGCAGGAAGAGCCGGGCGTAGCCGCGCGGGTGGACATCCGGCGGCGGCGTCACCGGCAGCGCGCCAGCGTAGCGGGCCGCAATGCCCTTCAACAGGACCACCATCGAGTCGCCGCCCGCGACGAAGTGATCGTAGGCGATGCCAAGGTGGAACGTCGACGCCGTCGGCAGCGCGAAGAACCGGAACGGGTCGAAGGCACCGTCCATCGGGAACGGCCGGTTGAGCTGCCGGGCCATTTCCGCGTCCAGCGCCGCTTCGGGGTCAGCGCCCGGCGGCAGCACCGTCAGGTCCGGTTGCACCGGGCCGCCGCGATACTCGAAGCAACGCGTCGCCGCGTCGAGCGTCAATCCGGTCAACCCCTGCTCGACGAGGTGGGCGGCACTCGCCTGCGCCAGCCGCGCGGCATCGAAAGGCTGCGGCAACTCCGCCACGTGCACGGCGCTGTACGGATAGAGTTCGCGCCAGCGCAGCATTGCGGCCTGGAAGAGGTTGAGGCGTCCGCGCATGTCAGGCGGCCCCAGGCTCGTGCAGGCGGCGTTGCCCTTCGCGACACCAGTGCCGGCGGATGCTGAACCACAGGTCGGCCGCCTGCGCGATGTTGCGCGCATGCACCTGCGGGTCGGCCACCATGAGCTCGCCCTGCTCCGGCCGCCACGCGTCAATCAACGGCCGCGTGACCGGATCGGCGGCAAGGTGCTCGGTCAGCGGTGCGCCAATGTGGCTCGTCGCGGCGGGAAGAAGCACGTTGCGCACAACCGCGTTGCCCGTCGGCGCATAGACGGAGGCGGTGCCGAAATTGCCGGCAATGGGGTCCCACGCAATCGTGAAGCCCGTGAATTCGTCGACGGTATCGGGGACCTGGCGCAGGCGCGAGACCATCGACCACTGGCCGAGCAGCAACCGCGGCATCGTGCCGGTGGCGATGGCGGCGCCGAAGGCCAGCCGCAGGCCGCGCACCGGCTGCAGGGCGCCCGTGTAGGGATCGCGAAAGCTGGTTCGTGGCAGCGACTCGTCGCGCACCGGATCGTGGACGGGGATCGCATCGGCAAACGCGCCATCGAGCTCGTGCAACGTGCGCACGACCAGCATGCCCCCCTGGCTGTGACCGATCAGCATCGGGCGCAGACCCGTCTGTTCGTAGTGCCACGCGACGATGCCCGCCAGCTTGGTGCTCGACGTGTAGCTGCTCATCGACAGCGAATCGTCGCGGGGATCACGCAACGACGCTTCGGGATAGCCCATCCCGATCAGAAATCGTGCAAACGGTTCCATCGTCACGATCGGCACGCTGCCGTGCAGGTTGATGATCCGCGGCGCGGGAAGCACGGACAGCGCCGCCTGCGCCTCGGCGCCGGCCAGGCGGTCGCAGTCGAGGTGGCTCGGCACGTCGGGCATCGCCGCCGGCACAGGCGTGGGAATGGCCCACAGTCCGGCCAGGCCAACTATGAGCAACGATGCGTGCAGGCACCGGCCAACGCCGGAAAATCCGGGAAACATGCGGTACAGGACCCTTGGTAGCGTAGACGGGGACTCGTCAAGGCCGCGCATTATCGCAGCATTGGCGCGTTGACCCGGATTGGGGGCCGTCAACGCATTCGCGGCACAAACCGTCCGGTGCGGGCGAGGTAACGCGCGTAGGCCTCACCGTGATGGGCAAGCAGGTGGCGCTCCTCGTTGCGCGCCTTCAGCAGCATGAGCGCAATGTGGGCGGCGCCGACCACGAGCATCGGCAGCGTTGGCAGGATCATCATGGTGCAAAGCATCAGCAGGATCGAAAACGAATAGATCGGATGCCGGATCCGGGCAAACAGGCCGTCGGTGATCAGCGGCTGCGCGGGCTCGCCCGTGACCGCCATCCGCCAGTCCTTGCCCATGCGGGCCCAGCATTTGACCGTGGCGGCGAGGCTCAGGACCGCAACGATCGACGCCACGAGTCGAAGCACGACCGGCCATTCCAGTGTCGTTGCCCAGGCGGGAACGCCGAAGACCGAGTGCGGCCGCACCATGGCGAGCCAGGGCAGCGCAATCCAGGCGGCCACGACCGGCACCCAGGCCAGCCCCATCAGGCGCTCAAGCCGTTGCTCGGGAACGACGCCCACGACCCGCCGCGCGTGGCGCCGTACGCGCACGATCATGATACCGACCCCCAGCCAATAGGCAGTCAGGGTCGCGACAAGGGTCATTAGTGCCAAATCCATGGGGGCCTGGGTCGTGGACGGTGCGCGAGCGCAAGCCGCGCATTGTACGGAATCCGGGGGGCGGCGTTGTAGGCCACCACTTTCTCAAGCACCCTTGTCGAGGCGGTTTTCCGATGAAATGTGACGATGAGCCGATCGCCGCAAGGTCTGGTTCCGCGGCCGGCGAAGTAGAATCCGGCATGGCTTCCATGTACCCGGCCCGTCGCCCGGCGTCCGCCACCCCCGCCGGTGGTGCGGCACGCATTCCCGACGCCGATGCGCAGGCGATGTTGCGCGCCTGCTTTGCGCAGTACCGGCTCAAGATCCTCGATCTGCTGCGCGTGTCGCTGGCCGAGTCCGACGATCTCTTCGAGACCAACAGCCATATTCCCGATGGCGAGGTCGAGGCCTTCCGCAGCAAGCGCGAGGCGTGGCTCGATCGCTTCGACAAGACCCTCATGGATCGCTTCGACCGCCGCCTGCGGGGCGAGCGGCGGCGCGGCCGGCGCCCGGACGCCGATGCATCGCTGGCCACGCTGCGCGTGCTCACGGCCTACGACCACGAGCGGCAATCCGCGCTGAAGGACGTCACCCGCTTTCTCGACCGCTTCACCCAGCGCGAACTGGCCGCACTCGACCTGCGCGTGGATGCGCTGCTGCCTCCGGATGCGACGCACGAGATCGACAATCCGTTTGCCGTGACCTACATCCTCGATGCCGTCGGCGCCTCGGCGCGCGCGGTCTACCCGGCGCCGCGGGTCTGGCGGCCGTTCATGGAACGCGTGCTCGAGGACCTGACGCCCGACATCAACAAGCTCTATATCTCGATCAATCGGTTCCTTGCCGATCGTGGGGTGCTGCCCGAAATCAAGGCGGCGCTGCGGGCGCGCAGCGAGCTGCGACCCGAGGACGACCGCGATCTGCTGCCGACCTTCTCGCGCCTGCTGGCGGACGAAGGGCGCGCCGTGCCCACAGACGTCGTGGTCCCCGATTCGTTGTCCGAACCCGGCGCGCCGGCGGCCTTCGCGTTTTCCGAGACGCCCTTCGCGTCGTCCCGCGACGGTGGCATCGACCCCAACCAGATGTCCGCGGCCAAGATACTGGCCGGGCTGGCGGCGCTTGCCAATGTCGGTGCGCAAGGAACCGCTGTCGTGGCAACGGGTCCGGGTGGCGACGTGACGCCGGTCGGTTATGCCGCCGCGCCGGGCGACCCGCTCGCCCCCGTCGGCTACGCCGGTGCCGCCGGTGGTGCTCCCGGCGGCGCGATGTCCGGGTTCCCTTCGCTCGACCCCTTGATGGCGCTCGGCACCTCGTCGTCGCTGTTCGCCACGCTGGCGCATTGGCAGCGCCTCGACCTGCCGGCGGCCATCGCCCGCGCGGCGCCCCCGGCCGCCCCGGGCACCCAGGAAGGCACCCTCGTACCGCTGAATCTCGTGCCGCACATCCGCGCGGCGATCGAGAGTCAGTTCGCCAACGACACCGACCGGATCACGCTCGACGTGATCGCGCTGCTCTTCGACTACATCTTCAGGGATCGCTCCATCCCCGATCCGCTGCGCAGCCTGTTCGGCCGACTGCAGGTGCCGATCGTGAAGGCGGCACTGCTCGACCGATCGTTCTTCAGCGATAACCGTCACCCCGCGCGCCAGCTGCTCGACAACCTTGCCGATGCCGCGGTCGGCGCCGCGCACGACGACGAC
>JANNYI010000429.1:0-15493 GCA_031410015.1 Betaproteobacteria bacterium
CCCCGCGCCGCGTGGCTGATGCCTCGCCTACAGGATTGCCGCGAGGCTGAAGCCTCGCCTACAGGATTGCCGCGAGGCTGAAGCCTCGCCTACAGGATTGCCGCGACGCTGCAGCCTCGCCTACGTCGCCGCTGCCGCCGGCGGCTTCAACTGCGCGGCGAGGCCGGACGCGAGGCGCGCCGCAAGCGCGTAGATGGACAGCTGCGGATTGGCCCCGATCGAGGTCGGGAAGAGCGAGCCGTCCATCACGTGCAGGTTGCGCAGGTGATGATGGCGGCCGTCGATATCCACGACCGCGCGCCGGGGGTCGGGGCCGAGCGGAGCGCCGCCCATCACGTGCGCCGACACGACGCGGGTCACGATGGGTGCAAGGTCGAAGCCGGCGATGGCCGCCTTCGCCTGCGCGAAGCTCGTAAAGGCAATGCCTCCGCCGTGGCCCGGGCTCACGGACGTGGCACCCGCGGCAAACTGGATCTCCGCCATCGTCACGAAGGCGCGGCGCATGCCGTCCCAGAGGACCGGCGTCAACGGGTAGTCGAGGACCGGCGTACTGTCGTCGCGCAGGCCAACGGTGCCGCCCGGGCTGTCGGGGTGAAAGCCGTCGCGCAGCAGTGCGATCACGACCTGCAGGTTGCGGAATTGCCGCATCGAACGGGCGTGGGCCTCGCCGTCCTCGGGCAGCGTAATGGCGGTGAGGATCGGATGCAGCGGCGGGGCCTCGAGCTTGTAGCCGATGGGACCATCGACCGGCTGCGTGTCGAGGTAGTGGTCCGAGTAGATGGTTTGCGGCGCGCCGGCGAAGCCATCGATGACATCCGGCATCACGGCGGCCGAGACCACCGACGGATGCAGGAAGGTCCGGCGGCCCGTCAACGCCAGCGGATCGGGCAGACGGCTGCGCAGCAGCAGGCCCGGCGTGCCGATCGCGCCCGCCGCGGCGATGAACGTCGAGCCGCGCAGCGTGACGCGATGACCGGTGGCCGCAGTGCCGGCGGCATTCATGGCGCGGGCCTCGAGCGCCACCACGCGATCGCCGCGCGTGACGAAGCGTTCGGCGCGCACGCGGGTGACCAGCGTCGCGCCCTTGGCCAGCGCCGCAGGAATGGTCGTCACCAGCATCGACTGCTTGGCGTTGGTCGGGCAGCCCATGCCGCAGTACCCGAGGTTCCAGCAGCCTTTCACATTGCGCCGGATCGCGGGTGCCATGATGCCGATGCTGCGCGCGCCGCGCGCCAGCGCTTCATTGTTGGCATTGGGCGCCACTTCCCATGGCGCGATCGAGAGCCGGCTCTCCATGCGTGAGAACCACGGTGCCATCGCGGCCTCGGTGAATCCGGGGAGCCCGCAGTGCTCCCGCCAATAAGCGAGCGTGGTGGGAGGTGTGCGGAACGAACTCGTCCAGTTCACCGTGGTGCCGCCGCCGACGCAGCGGCCCTGAAGAATATTGATGGCCTTGTCGCGCGTCTTGCGCGCGGCCGAATCCTGGTAGAGCTGCGGATAGGCTTCCGCTTCGCGCATGTTGAAGTCGCGCGACGACTTGAGCGGCCCTTCCTCCACCAGCAGCACCCGCAGTCCGGCATCGGCCAGGATCTCGGCCGCCGTGCCGCCGCCTGCGCCGCTGCCGACGATGACGACGTCGGCTTCGAGCGTGGTGTCACCGGTCAAGGTGCCGGCATCGACGACATGCCAACCTGCGGCAGCTGCTGCCAGCCAGGGATCCGGGATGGAAGAGGACGCGCGCGCGGTCATGCCAGCTCCGGCGGTCCGGGATAGCCGATCGGTCCCCACGCCTGGGGATTGCCGTACCACGCCGCAAACGTCAGCTGGTGCAGCGCATCGTACGCGGCGCGCAGCAACTGCACCGGACTGCCGCGAAAGCGGTCGAGGCACGCTCGGACCTGCTCGGGCGACGCCTCCGCCCACGGTACGTCGATGCGGGCCACGGCAATGCGCACCGGCGGGAGCGACAGGAGATCGAAGAGCTGCGCCAGTTCGGCCTGCGCACCGGCCGGCAGACCGCCAACTGCGGTTTCGAGCGCCGCCAGCGTCTGCGCGATCGCGGCGGCCCGCGGCGCGGGCGCCTGCGGCAGCGCCCCCGCGAGCATGACCGGGACGACCGCGCGCAGGATGTCCTGACCGTCCGTCGAGATGCTGGATGTCGCGCCACCCGGCGCCGGGGCCGGGGTTCGCCGCAACCATCCGGCGAGCGCAAGCGCGCCGGCACCCGCCACGCCGACGGCGAGGAACGTGCGACGGCCCGGTTTCAGCAGTGAATGCGACACAGGCAGACGATAGCCACGGCAGGTAGAGCAAACAATCTAATGCGCCGCGCCACGCCTGCTAGACTTCATGTTGCCGTCCCGGACGATATTGCGTTCCATGGCCGAAGCCCACACCGCCGGCGCCGCGCAAGGCGCCCTGATCCGCGAACTCGAGCGCGTGGCGCGCCTGCACGGCGAGCGCGTGGACAACCCCATCCTGGCCGGGGCGCTCAACCGGCTCGCGCTGTGGCAGTCGCGGCGCCTGCGGATGACCTATGCCGACCTGGCGGTCGACCGCCGCTACGCGAAGGCGGTGGAGTTCTTCCAGAACGATCTTTACGGCACCGGCGACTTCAGCAAGCGCGATGCCGATCTCGCCCGCGTGGTGCCGGTCATGGTGAAGGTGTTGCCACCCGCCGTCATCAATACCGTCGCGCTGGCGGTGGAGCTGAACGCGCTGTCGCAGGAACTCGATCGCGCATTGCTGTCGCGATTGCCGCGCGCCGATGGTCATTTTTCGGTTGCCGACTACTGCCGCGCGTATCGCCGCGCCGGCAACATCCCGCTGCGGCGCCGGCAGATCGGGCTCATCGTCGAAGTGGGCGCGGCGCTTGACCGCTCTGTCGGCAAGCCGCTGATCCGCACCGCGCTCGTGATGATGCGGCAGCCGGCCCGGATGGCGGGCATGGGCGCGCTGCAGGACTTCCTGGAACGCGGCTTTGCGTCCTTCCGCAGCATGGGCGGCGCCGCCACGTTCCTCGACACCGTGCACACGCGCGAGACCGACATCCTCGAATTGATCGTCGGGGGCGCCGTCGATGCGTTTCCCGATCCGCTGACCTTTCGCGCGCCGGAGCCAGTGACGTTGCGCTGAGCGCGGGCCGCGGCCGGGGCCGCGCCGCGCGGTCAGGCCTTGCCGACCAGCTTGTCGAACTGCAGGTGGATTTCCTTTTCGAAGGCGGGCTTCAACGGCGTCAGCAGCCAGCTGAGCTGCACGTCGAGGTCGAACCTGTCCTTGGCCACAAGCAGCCGACCGGTAACGCCGGGACGCTCGAACTCGACTTCCTCGCCGTCCCATTCGTACTCGAGCTCGAAGCGCTTCTGCAGGTCCTTCGCGATCTTTTCCGCGACGTCCCGGGCCTTCTTGTGCGACAGCGTGTGCTTGCGCGTGATCCTGATGGTGGCCATCGATGCCCTCCTCCTGGCGCGCAGTATAGCCAACGCGTGCCGGAGTGTCCGATGGATTGTGGACACGCATGCGGGCACAATCGGCGCTCGACCAGAGCATCGCTGGCGTGAGGTGCGACCCAGGGGGCAGCGTGACCGGCAACATCGCGCAACTGTTCTTGCAGCACGCCGACAAGTCACCGGCGCGCGTCCTTTATCGCCACTACGTCGACGCGGCCTGGTGCGATGTGACGGCAGGCGAGGTCGCCACCGCGGCCGCCCGTTGGCAGGCCGCCTTTGCGCGCGAAGGCCTGCGACCAGGCGACCGGGTCGCGCTGTGCGTCCGCAACGGCGTGACGTGGGTCGCCATCGACCTGGCCGCGCTGGGCATGCAGCTGGTCGTCGTGCCGCTGTATGTCGACGACAACCCCGACAACGTCGCATGGTGCGCGGTCAATGCGCAGGCGCGCCTGCTGATCGTCGAGAATTCGCGGATCGCGGCGGCGCTGGTCAAGGTCGAGAGTCCGCAGCAGCCGCTGCCGCCGCGCTTGATCGTGCGCCCGGATGCCAACGAGACCGGGGTCTCCGTTGCCTCGTGGTTGCCGGCGGCGGCGCCCGCGTACACCGTCGCGGCGGTCATGCCGACGACGCTGGCCACCATTTGCTACACGTCCGGCACGGCGGGGCGACCCAAGGGGGTGATGCTGACCCACGGCAACATCCTCGCCAATGTCGGGCAATGCCGCGCCACCGACATGGCGCGCCCGGACGACCTCTTCCTCTCGATCCTGCCGCTGTCGCACATGTTCGAGCGCACCGGTGGCTACTACCTGCCGCTGGCGCTGGGCGCGCGGGTGGCGTTCGCGCGCGGCGTGGCGCAGCTCGCCGAGGACCTCGAATCGCAGGCGCCCACCGCGATGTTCGCGGTGCCGCGCATCTTCGAGAAATTTCGCGGCCGTATCGAGCAGTCGTTTGCCGGGTCGAGGTGGAAGCGGCGTCTCTTCGACGCCTGCGTTGCACGCGGCTATCGCCTCGCCTCGGGCACGGGCAGCCTGCTCGACCGTGCCATGGTGCCGTTGCTGCGCCGGCTCGTAGCCGCGCCCGTGCTCTCGCGCCTGGGTGGCCGGCTGCGCCTCGTCGTCGTCGGCGGCGCGGCGCTCGATCCCGAGCTTGCCCGCACGTTTATCGGCCTTGGCCTGCCTCTGCTACAGGGGTACGGCATGACGGAGGCCTCCCCCGTGCTGTCGGTCAATCTCCTCGACGACAACGTGCCCGAGTCGGTCGGTCCGCCGGTGGCGGGTCTCGAGGTAAGGTTTGGCGTTGGTGGCGAGTTGCTGGTGCGCGGCGACAACGTGATGCTGGGCTACTGGCGCAATCCCGACGCCACCGCGACGGTGCTGCGCGACGGCTGGCTGCACACGGGCGATGTCGCGGAATTGAAGGACGGCAGGATCTACATCCGTGGCCGCGCCAAGGACATCCTGGTGCTGTCCAATGGCGAGAAGCTGCCGCCGCAGGACGTGGAGTTCGCGATCCTGCACGACCCGATCTTCGAGCAGGTGATGCTGGTGGGCGAGGGGCGCCCTTTCGTCGTGCTGCTTGCCGTGTCGAAGGAAACCGACGAGAGGGTGCTGGCGCGGCGCGCCAACGAACAGCTGAAGAAGTTTCCGCGGTGGATGCGCGTGCGCAAGGTCCTGAGTTCGGTGGAACCCTGGAGCGTGGACAACGGGCTCCTGACGCCCACACTCAAGTTGCGGCGGCCGGTGCTGCTCCAGCAGCGTGCGGGCGAGATCGAGGCGGCGTACTCCGGCGCGACCGACTAGTCGCTTGCAACTGCCGGATCGAGAAGGTCAGGCGCGCCGGCCCATCGCGATCGCCGCGATCACCAATGCCGCGGCGATGTAGGTGGCAGCCGTCACCGGTTCCGCCAGCAGCCACGCCGACGCGATGATCGTCAGGAAGGGCTGCAGCAGTTGCGTCTGGCCCACCGCCGCGATGCCGCCCAGCGCCAGGCCGCGATACCAGGCGAAGAAGCCGAGGAACTGCGAGATCACCGCGACGTAGGCAAATCCGGCCCACGCCGACCATGGCGCGTCCAGGGTGCGGGCGTCGAACGTGAACCACGTGGGGATTGCGACGAACGGCGCGGCCAGGATCAGCACCCAGCATATGACCTGCCAGCCACCGATGATGCGGGCGACGCGCGCGCCCTCGGCGTAGCCGATCGCCGCCGCGGCTACCGCGCCGGCAAGCAGCAGGTCGGCGAGTTGCAGCGCGCCGCCGCCTTCCCACAGCGCGAAAGCGACGACGACGGCGCTGCCGAAGAGCGCCCATACCCAGAACTTGCGGCGCGGCCGTTCGTGCGCGAGCCATGCGCCGGCCAACGCGGTTGCCAGCGGCAGCAGGCCAGCGACGACCGCGCCGTGCGCGGCGGGAACGTGGCGCATTGCAAACGCGGACAGCACGGGCCATCCGGCAACTACGCCCAGGGCCACCACGCCAAGTCGCGGCCAGAGGGCCCGCGGCGGAATCGGCGTGCGGGTGGCGGCCAGCACGATGGCCGCCAGGAACGCGGCGACCAGCGCGCGGCCAAGGCCGACAAAGATCGGGTCGAGGTGGGCCACCGCCAGCCGGGTGGCGGGGAGCGTGCCGCTGAACGCGACCACGGCTAGTACGCCGAGCCACAGGCCCAGTGTGCGGTTGGCCGGGGTCGGCTCGTAGGCGACGCCGGCCGGCGACGCGCCGGCTGGGGCGGAAATCTGGGCACGCATGGCGGCAGGATTATACCCGACTGATTTGATCGGTTAATTCGAATGGGCGATCCCGGACTTGGCCGGGCCCATGTCCAAAGGGCATCGGCAAGGCCAAAGGACCGCGGGACGGCCATAAGGAAAGCGCATTGGCGTCCGACAACAACCAGCTGGATCGGTTGGACGCCGCGCGAATGGCTGCCGCGGGCCTTGACAACCGCGGTCGATCAAACATAGGATTAAAACAGTTGTTTGAATTTCTCCGCTTTCCGACCTTCGTTTCGAGGACGCATGGACGCGACTGCTGTGGCCCTTCCCGAATTGCGTGGCGCCGCCGCGACCAAGGAGCGCCTGCTCGACGCGGCCGAAGCCCTTTTCATGGAACACGGCTTCGAAGCCACCAGCCTGCGCCTGATCACCGCGAAGGCGGGGGCCAATCTCGCCGCCGCCAACTATCACTTCGGCAGCAAGGAAGCGATGTTCGAGGCAGTGCTGACGCGGCGGCTCGACCCGATGAACCAGGAACGCGTCGAACTGCTGGATCGATTCGAGTCGGAGACCGCGCCGGCGCCGCTCGGCTGCGATCGCATCCTCTCCGCGCTGTTCATTCCGGCGCTGCGGCTCGCGCGCGATCCCGCGGTCGGCGGCAACAATTTCCTGCGCCTGCTGGGACGTGCCTATGCGGACCCGGCGCCGTTCATCCGGCGTTTCCTGTCCGAGCAGTACGCGCAGATGATCGCCCGCTTCAAGACGGCGTTCGGGCGCGCGTTGCCGCACCTGCCCAGGAAGGAGTTGTCGTGGCGCCTGCATTTCATCATGGGCGCGTTGTCGTACACGCTGGCCGGAACCGATGCGCTGAAGATCATCTCCGAGCTGAACCCGCTCGCCACCGACAACGATGAAATCCTGCTGCGCCGCCTCGCCCCTTTCCTGTTGGCCGGCCTCACTGCGCCGCTGCCGGACCTCTCCGATGTAACGCGCGAATTCGACTCCGAGATCGCGCGCCGACGCTGACACGACGAATGCCCGACAGGTACTTGCGCAAATTGCGCGCCGCCTGCCGCCAAGGAGCTTTGCCATGCTGACACTGTTCTGGATCATCGCCACCCTCGCCGGATTCCTCGCGCTGGCCTACGTCAATGCGTCGGGCCGGAACTGGGCCATCGGCATCGCCGCCGCGCTCGGCCTCTCGTGGGGGCTCCACGCGCTGCCGCTGGCGCTCAACCTGGTGCTGACGATCATCTTCGTCGCGATGGGCATCGCGCTGGCGGTTCCGTCGTTGCGGCGCAGCCTCATCAGCGACGCGGTGCTCGGTGTCTTCCGCAAGGTGCTGCCGCCGATGTCGCAGACCGAGCGCGAAGCGATCGAGGCCGGTACCGTGTGGTGGGACGGCGAGCTTTTCTCGGGGCGACCCAACTGGCAGCGGTTGCTGGAAACCCCGTTGTCGGCGCTGACCGCCGAAGAGCAGCGCTTCATGGATGTGGAAACCGAAGCGCTGTGCGCCATGACCAGCGACTGGGAAACGACCAACGTCCACAAGGACCTGCCGCCGCACGTGTGGCAGTTCGTGAAGGACAAGGGCTTCCTCGGCATGATCATCCCGAAGGAATACGGCGGCCTCGGTTTTTCGGCCTGGGCGCACTCGCAGGTGATCAACAAGCTGTCCACCCGCTGCGGAACCGTAGCAGTCACCGTGATGGTGCCCAATTCGCTCGGGCCGGGCGAGTTGCTGCTGCACTACGGCACCGACGCGCAGAAGAAGTATTACCTGCCGCGCCTGGCCAAGGGCCTCGAAATACCGTGCTTCGCATTGACCAATCCCAATGCGGGTTCGGATGCCGCCGCCATTCCCGACTACGCCCACGTGTGCTGGGGCGAGTTCGAGGGCAAGCGCGTGCTCGGACTGTCGGTGACTTGGGACAAGCGCTACATCACGCTGGGGCCGGTGGCCACGCTGCTGGGGCTCGCTTTCCGGGTGTACGACCGCGACAAGCTGCTGGGCGACAAGGAGGATCTGGGCATCACCTGCGCGCTGATTCCCGCGACGCATCCGGGCGTCGTGATCGGTCGCCGGCACATGCCGCTCAACGCCGTGTTCCAGAACGGACCGAATTCGGGCCGCGACGTGTTCATCCCGCTCGACTGGGTGATCGGCGGACGGACGATGGTCGGCCAGGGCTGGCGGATGCTGATGGAGTGCCTGGCGACCGGCCGGGGGATTTCGTTGCCGTCGTCCAACACGGGGATGTCGATGCTGGCGGTGCGCACGGTGGGCGGTTACGCACGGGTGCGCACGCAGTTCAAGACCGCCATCGGCAAGTTCGAAGGGATCGAGGAAGCGCTGGCGCGCATGGGCGGCAATCTCTACATGATGGATGCGACGCGGATGCTCACCGTCGCCGCCATCGATGGCGGCGAAAAGCCGGCGGTGGTGACGGCCATCGCCAAGTACCACATCACCGAGCGGGCGCGGAAGACGATCAACGACGGCATGGATGTGATCGGCGGCAAGGGCATCTGCATGGGCCCGTCGAACTTCCTCGGCGGCGCCTACATGCAGCATCCGGTGGCGATCACCGTGGAAGGCGCCAACATCCTCACCCGCAGCCTCATCATCTTCGGCCAGGGCGCGATTCGCTGCCACCCGTTCGTGCTGAAGGAAATCGTGGCCACGCGCGAAACCGACCCGGAGCGCGCCTCGATTGCGTTCGATGCCGCGCTGTTCGGCCATATCCGGTTCACGCTCGCAAGCCTTGCGCGAACGTTCGTCACGGGCATCACCGGTTCGCACTTCGTCCGCGTCCCGCACGATGTGGCGCCGGCCACGCGCCGGTATTACCAGCAGCTCACCCGGTTCTCGGCGGCGCTCGCGTTCCTCGCCGACGTGTCGATGGGTACGCTGGGCGGCGCGCTGAAGCGCAAGGAAAAGCTGTCGGCGCGACTGGGCGACATCCTGTCGCTCATGTATCTCTGCTCGGCGACCCTGAAGCGCTTCGAGGCGGAAGTTTGCCAGGAAGCCGACGCGCCGCTGATGCAATGGGCCATCTGGGATGCGATGTTCCAGATCCAGAGCGCATTCGAGGGGGTGATCTCCAATTTTCCGAACCGGTTCATTGCCGTCGTGCTGCGCCGCATGGTGTTTCCGCTGGGTCGGCCCTACGTGGTTCCGTCGGATCGGCTCGGGCACGAGGTTGCGCGCCTGCTGATCGGGCCGTCGGCTACCCGTGACCGCCTCACCGCGGGCATGTACATCGGCACCGGCGAGGACGATCCGGTGGGCCTGATCGAGCGGGCGCTGGACGCCACCGTTGCCGTCGAACCCATCGAGGCCAGGTTGAAGGCCGCCATTCGCGAGGAGAAGCTCGACGGACGCCTGCCGCCTGGCGCGGGCATTGAGATCCTGGCGATGCGCGGCGTCGAGGCCGGCGCGATCGATGCGGCCGAAGCGCGCCTGCTGATCGCGCAGCGCGAGCTGGTGGCGCGCGTGATCAAGGTCGACGACTTCGACCGGGATCTGGGCGCGACGCTCTTGCAGCCGGCCATCGACGCCGTGAAGCCGCATGTCGAGCCGATGCAGCGCCGGGAGGCTGCGTGACCACTTTGCACGCCGCATCGCCAAAGCCCTGTAGGCGAGGCTTCAGCCTCGCTGGCAAGACGCTGCATTCAACCCGCGAGGCTGAAGCCTCGCCTACATGCTCAAACAAGCGCGAAATTTCATGAACGAACCCGTCTACATCATCGACGGCAACCGTACGCCGTTCCTCAAGTCGCGCAATCGACCGGGGCCCTTTGCAGCGTCGGATCTCGCCACCGATGCCGGCCGCGCGCTGCTGCTGCGCCAGGCCTTCGACGCCACCCGGCTGGACGAGGTGATCCTCGGTTGCGCCGCGCCGTCCGCCGACGAAGTGAACATCGGCCGGGTCGCGGCCCTGCGCATGGGCTGCGGCCTCAAGGTGCCGGGCTGGACGGTGATGCGCAATTGCGCGTCGGGCATGCAGTCGATCGACTCGGCGATCAACAACATCCGCGCGGGACGATCGAATCTCGTGCTGGCCGGCGGCGTCGACGCGCTGTCGCGGGCGCCGCTGCTCTTTTCCGACGCCATGGTGATGTGGCTGTCGAAGTGGTATGCCGCCAAATCCACTGGCCAGCGCGCGGCGTTGCTCGCGCAATTCCGGCCGGGCTACTTCGCGCCGGTGATCGCGCTGATGAAGGGCCTGACGGATCCCATCTGCGGATTGCTGATGGGCCAGACCGCCGAGAATCTTGCCTATCGCTTCGGCATCACGCGCCAGGAAATGGACGCGTATGCGGCGGGCAGCCATGCCAAGGTGATCGCCGCGCAGAAGGCGGGTCATTTCGCGGACGAACTGGTCGCGCTATACGACAAGTCGGGCAAGGTCTACGCGGAGGACGACGGCGCGCGCACGGACTCGACTGCGGAAAACCTGGCCAAGCTGCGTCCGTTCTTCGACAAGAAATACGGCAACGTCACCGCCGGCAACAGTTCGCAGATCACCGACGGCGGGGCGTGGGTCGTGGTCGCGTCGGAACGCGCGGTGGCCGAGCACAAGCTCTCGCCGCTCGGCCGCATCGTCGACTCGCAGTGGGCGGGACTCGACCCGGCGCAGATGGGGTTGGGCCCGGTGCACGCCGCCACGCCGATCCTGCAGCGGCACGGACTGGGTCTCAACGACATCGACGCTTGGGAAATCAACGAAGCGTTTGCCGCGCAGGTGCTGGCCTGCGAACGCGCCTGGGCGAGCGAGGACTACTGCCGCACGGAACTCGGACTGCCCGGCGCGCTGGGTGCGATCGATCCGGCGCGGCTCAATGTCGACGGCGGCGCCATCGCGCTCGGTCACCCGGTCGGCGCGTCGGGCACGCGCATCGTGCTGCACGTGCTGAACGTGCTGCGGCGCACGGGCGGCAAGCGCGGGATGGCCGCCATCTGCATCGGCGGCGGCCTCGGCGGCGCCATGCTGATCGAGCGCGTATGAACGGCCCGACGCCTGCCCGGCACGGCAGGCGCATGGACGGCGGCCATGACGCCGCTGCACGAACTCACCTGAACATGCGGGATCACTGATGCAGCACTGGACGATTGAACGCAATGCCGACGGCCTCGCGTGGCTGACGCTGGACAAGATCGGCGCCACGGCCAACACGCTCTCGGGCGAAGTGCTGGCGGAACTGAACGAGGCGCTCGACCACCTCGATGCCGACGCCCCGCGCGGCCTCGTGATCCGGTCGGGCAAGGCCAACGGCTTCATCGCAGGTGCCGACGTCGACGAGTTTGCCGGCGTCACCGACGAGGCGGGCGCATTGGCCATCGTCAAGCGGGGCTGGGACACGTTCGAGCGCCTCGCGCAGGTGCGCTACCCCACGCTCGCGCTCATCAAGGGATTCTGCCTCGGCGGTGGCCTCGAACTCGCGCTGGCGTGTCGCTATCGCGTGGTGGTCGACGAGCCGGGAACACGGCTTGGCCTGCCGGAAGTGATGCTGGGCATCGTCCCTGGCTGGGGCGGGATGCGCCGGCTGCCGCGTTTGATCGGCGCGCCCGCGGCGCTCGACCTGCTGCTCACCGGCAGGACGATCGACGCGCGCCGCGCAAAGCGGCTGGGCGTGGCGGACGAATGCGTGCCGTCGCGCGTGATGGAGAACACGGCGCGCGGCGTGCTGCGCGCATTGCCATCGCCGCACCGCCTCAAGCTGGCGCTGGCGCTGACGCTCAATCCGCTGGCGCGCCGCTACATTGCGGCGCAGGCGCGCAAGCAGGTGGAGAAGCGCGCGCGCCGCGAACACTATCCGGCCCCGTACGCCATCCTCGACCTGTGGGTGCGCTTCGACGGCAATGCGCTCGATGCGCCGGCCGCCGATCCGGCGTCGATTCCGTCGTTGCTGAAGACCCCGACGGCGGCCAATCTGATCCGCGTGTTCCGCTTGCAGGAGCGCCTGAAGAGTCTAGGCAAGGACGGCGATTTCAAGGCGGCGCACGTGCACGTCGTGGGCGCCGGCACCATGGGCGGCGACATCGCGGCCTGGTGCGCGTTGCGGGGCTTGAAGGTCACGCTGCAGGACCAGAACGCCGAGCGCCTCGCCCCGGCCATGAAGCGCGCGGCGAAGCTGTTCGCCGACCGCCTGCGCGATCCGCGGCGGGTGCGCGACGCCACCGATCGCCTGATCCCGGATGTGGCCGGTGACGGCGTGGCGCACGCCGACGTGATCATCGAGGCGATTTTCGAGAACGTCGACGCCAAGCGCAGCCTCTTTGCGGCGCTCGAGAAAAAGGCGCGGCCGGGGGCGTTGCTGGCCACCAACACCTCGAGCATCCCGCTCGAGGAAATCGCCTCGGCACTGCAGTCGCCGGAGCGTCTGATCGGACTGCACTTCTTCAACCCGGTGGCGAAGATGATGCTGGTCGAGATCGTCGTCGGCGTGCGCACGGCTCCGGCGCTCGTGCCGCAGGCGGCCGCGTTCGTCCGCCAGATCGACAAGCTACCGCTGCCCGTGAAGAGCGCGCCGGGCTTCCTGGTCAATCGCGTGCTGGCCCCGTACCTGATGGCGGCGATGCGTTGCGTCGACGAAGGCATCGCCCCGGAAGCCGTCGATGAGGCGGCACTGGCCTTCGGCATGCCGATGGGGCCGATCGAGCTCGCCGACACCGTCGGGCTCGACATCTGCGTGGCCGTGGGTCAGTTGCTCGGCCGCGATGGAGAACCGCCCCGCAAGCTGACCGAACTCATCGCGGCGGGCCACCTGGGCCGCAAGTCCGGACGCGGGTTCTATGTCTGGACCGACGACAAGCCGCAGAAGTCCGCGGCCGGCGCGATACCTGCGGGACTGGCGGATCGTCTCGTCGGCCCGATGGTTGCGGAAGCGCGCGCGGCGCTGGCCGAGAACATCGTGGCCGATGCCGATCTCGTCGATGCCGGCGCCATTTTCGGCACGGGATTCGCGCCGTTTCGTGGCGGACCGCTGCACTTTGCCGGACCTGCCTGAATGCAATGTGACTGTCGCCTCCCCGGGACAGGGCAACTGGTGTAGGATTTTTGGTAATGGACGCTCGGCTCCACGCAAGAGCCGGCGCCATTTTCGGGCGCGGCCGATGGCGGCCGGCCTGGAATTTTGGCGCGGCAGCCATGCCGCGCCAGATACCGTGGGTCAAGGAGGAGAGGCGTCGTGGACAAGATCTGGCTCAAGCAATATCCGAAGGGCGTGCCCGCCGAAATCGACATCAACGAATACGCATCGGTGTCCGAGGTATTCGAGGAAAGCGCCGGCAAGTACGCCGCGCGGCCCGCCTTCACCTGCATGGGCAAGACGCTGACCTTTGCCGAACTCGACACGCTGTCGACCGCCTTCGGTGCGTGGCTGCAGGGGATGGGCTGCAAGAAGGGCACCCGCGTGGCGCTGATGATGCCCAACATCCTGCAGTATCCGGTGGCGCTGTTCGGCACGCTGCGTGCCGGTTGCACCGTGGTCAACGTCAACCCGCTCTACACGGCGCGCGAACTCGAGCACCAGCTCTCCGACTCTGGCGCCGAGATCCTCATCTGCGTCGAGAATTTCGCCAACACGGTGGCCATGGTGGTCGGCCGGACCAAGGTCCGGCAGGTGGTGGTCACCTCGATCGGCGAACTCCTGGGCTTCAAGGGCATCGCGGTCGACTTCGTTATCAGGCACGTCAAGAAGATGGTGCCGGCCTACTCGTTGCCGGGCGCGATCCGGTTGTCCGACGCACTCGCGGCCGGCCGCCAGCGCACGCTCGAGCGCGTACCGCAGGGCCACGACGACATCGCGTTCCTGCAGTACACCGGCGGCACCACCGGCGTAGCCAAGGGCGCGATGCTGCTCAACCGGAACATCGTAGCCAACATGCTGCAGGCGCGCGCGTGGCTGCGGCCGTTCCTGAAGCCCGACAGCCGCGAGATCGTGATCACGCCGCTGCCGCTGTATCACATCTTTTCGCTGACCGCGAACTGCCTCTGTTTCATGACGCTCGGCGCCGAGAATGTCCTCATTCCCAATCCGCGCGACATCCCCGGCTTCGTGAAGGAGATGGGCAAGTTCAAGTTCACGGCCTTCACCGGCGTCAACACGCTGTTCAACGCGCTCGTCAACAACGACGACTTCAAGAAGCTCGACTTCTCCTCGCTGCAGCTGACGCTGGGCGGCGGCATGGCGGTGCAGGAAGCGGTGGCGAAGAAGTGGAAGGACATCACCGGCGTGCCGCTGATCGAGGCCTATGGACTCACCGAGACCTCGCCGGCGGCCACGATCAATCCGCTCGACCTCACCGAGTTCAACGGCTCGATCGGGCTGCCGATATCCTCCACGGAGATCACGCTGCGTGACGACGCCGGCAATGCGGTGGCCCTCGGCCAGCCCGGCGAGATCTGCATCCGCGGGCCGCAGGTGATGGCGGGCTACTGGCACCGCCAGGATGAAACGGACAAGGTGATCGACAAGGATGGCTGGTTTGCATCCGGCGACGTCGGCGTGATGGACGAGCGCGGCTTCGTGCGCATCGTCGACCGCAAGAAGGACATGATCCTGGTCTCCGGATTCAACGTCTATCCGAACGAGATCGAAGGGGTGGTCGCCGGCCATCCTGGGGTCCTCGAGTGCGCTGCCGTCGGCGTCCCGGACTCGAAATCGGGCGAGGCCGTCAAGCTTTTCGTGGTGAAGAAGGACCCCGCGCTGACCAACGAGGACGTGCTGAAATACTGCCGCGAGCACCTGACGAGCTACAAGATTCCACGGCACATCGAGTTCCGCAGCGAACTGCCGAAGTCCAACGTCGGCAAGATCCTGCGGCGCGAACTGCGTGACGAAATGAAACGGCAGCCGGCCGCAGCCTGATCGAATCGAAGCCCGTGACCCTTCCCGACAAGCAGCCCGTCCTGCGCGTGGTCCCGATGCCGGCCGACGTCAACCAGCACGGCGACATCTTCGGCGGCTGGATCATGGCCCAGGTCGACATTGCGGGCGGCGTCGTGGCGGCGCGCCACGCCCGGGGCCGGGTGGCCACGGTGGCGGTCAATTCGTTCACCTTCAAGCAACCGGTGCTGGTGGGCGACCTCGTGACGTTTTTCGCCGACGTCACCCGTATCGGAAAGACATCGATAACGGTCGACGTCGAGGTTTTTGCGCAGCGCAACCCGAAAGAGGAGGTTACGGTCCGGGTGACCGAGGCCAGCCTCACCTACGTGGCGGTGGGTTCCGACCGGCGGCCGCGCCTCCTCAATCTGCCCTGAAAGGAACGTTGTCACACCCGGCGCCGGGGCCTCGTTTCGGCTGCGGCGGGGGTGT
>JANNYI010000430.1:0-12723 GCA_031410015.1 Betaproteobacteria bacterium
CACCAACGCGACGCCGCAGCCGCTTACCGCGATCTTCTCCGACACGATGCCCGCCGGCGTGACGACGACATCGGCCAATACCGGCACCTGTACCGGCGTCACCGTCACGGCGACCTCGATCGCGATGGCGTCCGGCACCAACGTGCCGCCGGGCGGCTGCACGATCATCGTCACGATCACGTCGGCCACGCCCGGGACGGTCACCAACACCACCAGCACGCTGACCACGGGCGCGGGCACCACGCCGGCGGCGAGCGCGCCGCTGACCGTGAGCGAGGCCGCGGCCACGTTGCTGAAATCGATCCTGCCGGCGACGATCGTTTCCGGCGGCCCGTCGACGCTGACCATCACGATCGGCAACGTCAACGCGACCGCATCCACGCTCAGCGCGCCGTTCACCGACACGATGCCGGCGGGCGTGACGACAACATCGGCCAATACCGGTACCTGCACCCCGGTCACCGTGACGTCCACCCTCATCACGCTGCCCAGCGGCTCGACGATTCCGGTTGGCGGCTGCACGATCGTGGTGACCGTGACGTCGTTCACGCCGGGAACCGTCACCAACACCACCAGCACGCTGGTCACGGGCGGTGGCACCACGCCGGCGGCCAGCGCGCCGCTGACGGTGACGGCGTCGGCGTCGACACTGGGCAAGACTATCCTGCCGTCGTCGATCGTCGCGGGCGCGTCGGCGACGTTGACGATCTCGCTCTCCAACGCGAACACCACGCCACTGATCCTCACGGCACCGTTCACCGACGCGATGCCGGCAGGCGTGACGACGACGTCTGCCAATTCGGGCACGTGTACCGGCGTCACCGTGGCGCCGGCGCTCATCACCGTCGCCTCCGGCACCAGCATTCCGCCCGGCGGCTGCACGATCATCGTCACCATCACGTCCGCCACGCCGGGCACGGTCACCAACACCACCAGCAGCATGACCACCGGGGGCGGCACGTCGACGCCGGCCAGCGCGCCGTTGACGGTCACGCCGGCGGTCGCCGGGCTGACCAAGGCCATTGCGCCCGCCACGATTCCGCTCGGCGGCAGCGCGACGCTCACGCTCACGCTGACCAACATCAATACAACGCCGCTGACGCTCACGGCCGCCTTCACCGATCCGATGCCCACGGGCGTCACGACGACATCCGCCAATACCGGCACCTGCACCGGCGTGACCGTCGGCGCCGCGCTGATCACGATGGCGTCAGGGTCGACGATTCCGCCGGGCGGCTGCACGATCGTCGTCACGATCACGTCGTCCACGCCAGGCGCCGTCACCAACACGACCAGCACGCTCGTCACCGGGGCCGGCACCACGCCGGCTGCCAGCGCGCCGCTGACGGTGACGGCCACCGCGTCGAGCCTGACCAAGGCGATCGTGCCGGCAACGATCAGTCCCGGCGGCACGGCCACGTTGACGCTCACGCTGGGCAACGCCAATCCGGGCGTGCTGACGCTGGCGGCGCCGTTCGTCGACAACATGCCGGCGGGCGTGGGCATCACCTCCATCAACACCGGGACATGCACCGGCGTCACCGTCACCGTGCTCTCCATCACCAAGGCCGCGGGTTCCACGGTGCCCGTGGGCGGTTGCACGATCATCGTCACGATTTCGTCGTCGACGCCGGGCACCGTCGTCAATACCACCAGCACGCTGGTGACCCAGGTTGGCACCACGCCTGCGGCCAGCGCACCGCTGACCGTCACCGGCGGCACCGCCGCGACGCTGACCAAGGCGATCGCGCCCGGGACGATTTGACCCGGCGGCACCGCCACGCTGACGCTCGTGCTCGGCAATCCCAATGCGTCGCCGTTGACGCTGACGGCGCCGTTCACCGACGCGATGCCGGCCGGGGTGACCACCACGTCCGCCAACACGGGTACGTGTGCCGGCGTGACGGTGACGCCGACGCTGATCACGATGGCGTCCGGCGCGGCGATCCCGCCGGGCGGTTGCACGATCGTGGTGACGATCACGTCGTCGACGCCGGGCATCGTCACCAACATCACCAGCGCGCTGCAGACCGGCGCCGGCACGACGCCGGCCGCCAATGCGCCGCTGACGGTGACGTCGGGCACTGCGCCCACGCTGGCCAAGACCATTGCGCCGGCCACGATCGCCCCGGGCGGCGCCGCAACGTTGACGCTGACGCTGGGCAATCCGAACGCGACGCCGGTGACGCTGACCGCGCCGTTCACTGACCCGATGCCGGCGGGGGTGACGACCACGTCCGCCAACACGGGCACCTGCACCGGCGTGACCGTGACGCCGACGCTGCTCACGATGGCCTCGGGCGCGGCGATTCCGCCGGGCGGCTGCACGATCATCGTCACCATCACCTCGTCGACGCCGGGCACCGTCACCAACACGACCAGTCCGCTCCAGACCGGCGCGGGCACCACGCCTGCCGCAAGCGCGCCGCTCACCGTCACCGGCGGCGCCGGCGCTACGCTCGCCAAGTCGATCGCGCCGGCCACCATCGCCCCGGGCGGCACGGCCACGCTGACGCTGACACTCGGCAATTCGACCGCCGCGCCACTGACGCTCACGGCGCCCTTCACCGACACCATGCCTGCCGGCGTGACGACCACCTCCGCCAATACAGGCACGTGTGCCGGCGTGACGGTGACGCCGACGCTGATCACGATGGCCTCGGGCGCGGCGATTCCGCCGGGCGGCTGCACGATCGTGGTCAAGATCACGTCGTCCACACCGGGTGCGGTCGTCAACACGACGAGCCCGCTGCAGACCAGCGCCGGATCGACGCCGCCGGCCAGCGCGCCGTTGACGGTGGTGGCGGGCGCGGTCACGTTGAACAAGTCCTTCGTGCCCGGCACGATCGTGGTCGGCACGAATGCGACGCTGACGCTGGTGCTGGGCAACACGGGGATTGCGCCGGTCGTCCTCACGGCACCGTTCACGGATCCGATGCCCGCCGGATTGACGGTCACCTCACCCAATACCGGCACCTGCACCGGCGTGACGGTCACGCCCGTGCTGATCACCGTGGCGGCGGGGTCGACCATTCCACCCGGCGGCTGCACGATCGTCGTGGGAGTCAGTGCTTCCGCGGTGGGTTCCTACGTCAACGTGACGGGCGCGCTGGCCACGTCCGGCGGAGCGGCGCCGCCGGCCACCGCGCCGGTCAACGCGGTGCCGAAGCCACCGGTCTCGGCCGAGCCGATCCCGGTGAACTCGCCACTGGGCCTGGCCTTGCTGTTGCTGGCAATCGGTGGATTGGCGGCGCGGCAGGCGCGGGCGCGACGCCGATGAACCCCGCCCCGCTTTGACGGGGCCGCTGCGGCGCCACGCGCACGCGCCGTGTCACCCAAAGAAAAAGGCCGGGGAACCCCCGGCCTTTTTCACTGCTGCTGTTGCTAAAGGATCAGGCAGCCTGGATGTTGCTGGCTTGCTTGCCCTTCGGGCCTTGCGTGACTTCGAAGGAGACCTTCTGGCCTTCCTTCAGCGTCTTGAAGCCCGGCATGTTGATCGCGGAGAAGTGCGCGAAAAGATCCTCGCCACCGCCGTCCGGAGTAATGAAGCCGAAACCCTTCGCGTCGTTAAACCACTTCACGGTACCTGTTGCCATTTCTGTAATTCCTTAAGATAAATAATCGGCGGGCGGATGCCCGCCCCATGTTTCATTCTCAAGGACAGAAATCTACAGAACCGCGATCGTTTAGGACCGGGCCGGTACGTACTCTAGCACTTGAAACAAAACACCTTTGGGAGTGTACACGACCTGTCAAGGTTTGGGAATACCCCCCAAATCGGCCCTGCCGGGACCCCGGCCGGGGAGGCGATTCGCGAGCCTGAAGCCTCGCCTACAGCGGATACGGCCCCCGGCCCCCCGCCCCACGTTGCCCTGTAGGCGAGGCTTCAGCCTCGCACGTTTTACCCCGGATGCTCCGCCCGCGCCAGCGCCGCCCCGGCGGCCAGCGCCTGCAGCTTGCCCCGGGCCACGTCCCGCGACAGGGGGACCATGCCGCAGTTGGTGCAGGGGAAGATCCGTTCCGCCGGGACGAACGCCTGCGCTGCCCGGATGGTGGCGGCGACCTCCGCCGGCGTCTCGATGCGGTCCGACGCCACGTCGATGGCGCCCAGCAGGATGTCCTTGCCGGGCAGGAGCGCGATCAGCTCCAGCGGCACGTGGGAGTTGGCGCACTCGAGGGACACCTGGTCGATGCTGGACGCGGCCAGCAGCGGGAACGTCTCCTCGTACTGCCGCCACTGCGAGCCCAGCGTCTTCTTCCAGTCGTTGTTGGCCTTGATGCCGTAGCCGTAGCAGATGTGCACGGTGGTCGTGCAGGGCAGGTTCGCGGCCGCGCGCTCCAGGGCCGCCACGCCCCATTCGCGGACCTCGTCGAAGTAGACATTGAAGGCAGGCTCGTCGAACTGGATCACGTCCACGCCGGTGGCGGCGATGGCCAGCGCTTCCTCGTTCAGGATCGCCGCGAAGGCCATGGCAAGCTTCTCGCGGCTCCTGTAATGGCCGTCGTAGAGCGTGTCGACCATCGTCATCGGCCCCGGCAGCGTGTACTTCACCTTGCGGGTGGTCTCGTTGCGCAGGAAGCGGGCGTCGTCGACGTAGATCGCATGCTTGCGCGCGACCGGCCCCACGACCATCGGCACGTCCGCGTCATAGCGATTGCGGATGCGCACCGTCTTGCGGTTGGCGAAATCCACACCTTCCAGCCCCTCGATGAACGTGGTCACGAAGTGCCGCCGTGTCTGCTCGCCGTCGGTCAGGATGTCGATGCCGGCATGCTCCTGGTCGTAGACGGCGAGGCGCACGGCGTCCTGCTTGCCCGCCGCCAGCGCATCGCCTTCGAGTTTCCATGGCGCCCACAGGGCGACAGGCTCGGCCAGCCACGCGGGTTTGGGCAGGCTGCCGGCAATCGTGGTGGAAAAGAGCTTGTTCAAGGTGCGCACCTGCATGATTGGAGTGGGACGGCCGAAGCGGCCCGAGTATAGGCCGCGCGGCTTGACCGGCCCCGGGGTCGGCGCATACCCTTGCCGGCCGGTCGTTCCGCCCAACGGTTCCACTCACTCGCCTTCGCGCCATGCCGAAAATCCTCTACGCCGACAACGACTACCCCAACATCGATCTCGAGCGCGAGCTCTTCACGCGCGCCGGGGTCGACATCGTCGTCGCGCAATGCAAGACCGAGGACGAGGTGATTCACCACGGCAAGGGCTGCGCCGCCGTGCTGCTGCAGTACGCGCCGATCACCGCCCGCGTGCTGGCGGGGCTGCCGGAAGTGGGCCTCATCAGCCGGATCGGCGCCGGCTTCGACACCATCGACACCGATGCCTGCGAACACGCCGGCGTGTGGGTCGGCAACTCGCCGGATTACGGCGTGGGCGAAGTGTCCACGCACGCACTGGCGCTGGCCCTAGCGCTGCTGCGAAACATCGTGGCCTACGATCGCGACGTTCGCGCCGGCAAGTGGCATTTCCTGTCGTCGGGCACGCTGCCGCGCGCCAGCTCGCTGACGCTGGGCATCGTGGGGCTGGGCCGCATCGGCAAGCGGATGGCGCACATCTCGCGCAACGTGTTCAAGCGCGTGGTGGCCTATGACCCGCACATCATCGACGGCGACTTCCCCGCCTATGTGGAGCGCGCCGCTACGCTCGACGATCTCGCCCGCCAGGCGGATGTGGTCACGCTGCACACGCCGCTCAACCGCGAGACGCGCGGGCTGATCGACGCGAAGTTCTTCGGCGCGCTGAAGCGCGGCAGTTACCTCGTCAATACGGCCCGCGGCGCCGTGGTGGCGCTGCCCGACCTGCTGGCGGCGCTGGAAGCGGGCGTGTTCGCCGGCGTGGGACTGGACGTGCTGCCTGACGAGCCGGTGCCGCGCGACTCCGCGCTGCTGCGCGATCCGCGGGTGATCCTGACGCCGCATTCGGCGTTCTACTCGGTCGAATCCGAAATAGAATTGCGGCGCAAGGCCGCACAGAACATTGTCTCGTGGTTGAATACAGGCAAGCCCGACTACGTGGTCACCCGCGGTACCCGGGCCCCTTAAGCTTCACCCCAGTCGCCAAAGAGCGGCTGTTGCCACCGCGCGATCACAGCCCGCCGCGCGGCCATAACAACAAGGGCCAAGGAGGAGCGCCTATGGCCGCGGTGAACGTCACCGGCGTCCAGAAGTGGTTCGGCACGACGCACGTGATCCGCGGCGTCGACATCGCGATCGCCGACGGCGAGTTCTGCGTGCTGGTCGGGCCGTCGGGCTGCGGCAAGTCCACGCTGTTGCGCATGATTGCCGGGCTGGAGGAAATCACGCATGGCGAGGTCGCCATCGGCGGCCGCGTGGTCAATCGCGTGGCGCCGAAGGAGCGCGACATCGCGATGGTGTTCCAGAACTACGCGCTCTATCCGCACATGACCGTGCGCGACAACATGTCGTTTGCGCTGAAGCTCGCGAAGATGCCGCAGGCGGACATCGAAGCGCACGTGAAGAAGGCGGCGGACATCCTGAGCCTTGCCCCCTATCTCGATCGTTATCCGCGGCAGCTTTCGGGCGGACAGCGGCAGCGCGTGGCGATGGGCCGCGCCATCGTCCGCGATCCGCAGGTCTTCCTGTTCGACGAGCCGCTGTCCAACCTCGACGCCAAGCTGCGGGTGCAGATGCGCACGGAGATCCGCGAGCTGCACCAGCGCCTCAAGACCACTTCGATCTACGTCACGCACGACCAGATCGAGGCCATGACGATGGCCGATCGCATCGTCGTGATGAAGGACGGCATCGTCGAGCAGACCGGCGATCCGCTGCGGCTCTACGATTTTCCCGTCAATACGTTCGTGGCGGGATTCATCGGCTCCCCGGCGATGAACATGATTCCCGGCACCGCACGGATGACCGGCGGCACGGCGCACGTCGACTTTGCCGACGGCGCCTCATTGCCGCTGCCCACCAATGCGCGCGCGGAGGACGGGCAGCCGGTGCTCTACGGCATCCGCCCGGAACACTGTGCGTTGACGGGCGCGGGCGGCCTGCCGGTCGACGTGGTGGTGGTCGAGCCCACGGGGGCGGACACGCAGTTGTATTGCCGCTTCAATGGCCAGGAAGTGACTGCGATGGTGCGCGATCGCGTCGATTGCCGTCCTGGCGAGCGCATCGCGCTCACGCCCGACCTGCCACGCGCACACCTTTTCGACGCCAGCAGTGGCGTCCGCCTTGCCGCCTGACCTTGTACCAAGCAAACTCGAACAACAACCGAAGGAGGAGATGCAATGAGCGATAGCAATCGTCGTGATTTCCTGAAAGCCACCGGCGCCGTCGCGGTGGGCAGCGCCCTGGGCACCGGTTCCGCGCTGTTCCCGGCGGATGCATTTGCCCAGCAGTACAAGGTCACGCCGGAGAAGGGCGCGACGCTACGCGTGCTGCGCTGGAAGCGCTTCGTGCAGGGCGACGAGGACATGTGGGCCGCCAACACGAAGAAGTTCACGGAGCTCACCGGCATCCCGGTGCGTGTCGATGCCGAAGGCTGGGAAGACGTGCGGCCCAAGGCGGCGGTGGCGGCCAACGTGGGCAGCGGTCCCGACATCATCATCAGCACGATGGAGGACGCGCATCAGTATCCGGAAAAGCTGGTCGATGTCTCCGACCTCGCCAACTACCTCGGCAACAAGTACGGCGGCTGGTATCCCCTTGCCAGGGACTATGGCATGCACGACAAAAAGTGGGTGGCGATCATGATGGGCGCCGCGGGCAATGCGATCGTCTACCGCGAGAGCGCAGTCAAGGCGGCGGGTTTCGACACCGTCCCGCGTGACCTGCCGGGCTTCCTCAAGCTGTGCCAGGCGCTGAAGGCCAAGGGCACGCCTTCCGGCTTCGCGCTGGGCAATGCCACCGGCGACTCGAGCTGGACGCACTGGCTGGTGTGGGCGCACGGCGGCAAGCTGGTCGATGCCAAGAACAACGTGGTCATCAACAGCCCGGAGACGGTTGCTGCGCTCGAGTATTCGAAGCAGCTTTACGACACGTTCATTCCCGGCACGCTGTCGTGGCTCGATCCCAACAACAACAAGGCGTTCCTCGACGGGCAGCTTCACCTCACCGCCAACGGCATCTCGGTTTACTACGCGGCGAAGAACTCGCAGGACCCGAAGATGCAGGAACTGGCCAACGACATCCAGCACGCGTTCTTCCCGGTGGGCGTGGACGGCAAGTCGCGCGAGCTGAATCTCGTGTTCCCGATGATGATCTTCAAGTACAGCAAGTATCCCAACGCCGCGAAGGAATACCTGCGCTTCATGATGGAGAAGGAGCAGTACGTGCCGTGGCAGGAAGCCTCGAGCGGCTACGTCTGCCATCCGCTGGCCGCGTACGAGAAAAGCGCGTTCTGGACGGCCGACCCCAAGAAGACGCCGTATCGCGACTGCTTCAAGAACGGGACGCCCGGCGGCTATGCGGGCACGATGGGCTACGCGTCGGCGGCGTGCGTGGCCGACTTCATCATCCCGAACATGGTGGCAGAGGCGGCGTCGGGGTCGAAGACGCCGAAGGAAGCGGCGGAACGGGCGCAGAAGCGGGCGGAGAGATATTACAAGGTTTGATATTACGTCGTCGTGGCATGGTCGCGCTTTGCGCGACTGTGCCACGCCGGCGCAATATCTGTGCTCGTTGAAGCGGCGTCGAAAAAAGCGCTCGACGCCGCTTAACTCGCACTTCTCTGGCTCTTGGCGGCTTCTTTTTGGGGCGTGACTTTGTTCATTTGAGTTTTGCATCGATGGCTGCCCACTCCTCATCCCTGTCGCGCGCGCTCGACAACCGGCATGTGCTCGGTGCCCTGTTTCTGGTGCCGGCTGGATTACTGCTGCTCGTGTTTCTCACCTATCCGCTGGGCCTGGGCACATGGCTCGGCTTCACCGATGCCAAGATCGGCCGGCCCGGCCAATGGATCGGCCTCGAGAATTACGAGTACCTGTGGGGCGACGCCGTCACGCGCCTTGCGCTGTTCAACACCCTTTTCTACACCTTCGTCGCCAGCGTCGTGAAGTTTGTGCTCGGGCTGTGGCTCGCGCTGCTGCTCAACAAGCACCTGCCGTTCAAGGCCGCGCTGCGGGCGGTGGTGCTGCTGCCCTTCATCGTGCCCACCGCGCTGTCGGCCATCGCGTTTTGGTGGATCTACGATTCGCAGTTCTCCATCATCAGCTGGACGCTGATGAAGATGGGCTTCATCGACCAGTACATCGATTTCCTGGGCCAGCCGTGGCACGCCCGCTTCTCCGTCATCGTCGCCAACATCTGGCGCGGCGTGCCCTTTGTTGCCATCACGCTGCTGGCCGGCCTGCAGACGATCGCGCCCTCCTACTACGAGGCTGCCAGCCTCGACGGCGCGTCCGACTGGCAGCAGTTTCGCTTCGTCACGCTGCCGTTGCTCACGCCGATCATCGCCGTGGTGATGACGTTCTCGGTGCTGTTCACGTTCACCGATTTCCAGCTCATCTACGTGCTCACGCGCGGCGGGCCGCTCAACTCCACGCACCTGATGGCCACGCTGTCGTTCCAGCGCGCGATCTCGGGCGGCAGCCTGGGTGAAGGGGCGGCCATCGCCACCGCCATGGTGCCGTTCCTGCTGGCGGCGATCATGTTTTCGTATTTCGGCTTGCAGCGGCGCGCCTGGCAACAGGGTGGGGCGGACAAATGAGCGACACATCGACCGCAGCGCCGATTCCACCGGACAACGCCGATTCGCAGGGCATGAACTATCTCATGTCGATGCCGCGGCGCGTGGTCACGATCTACGCGCCGCTGTGCGTGTTCCTGTTCGTGCTGCTGTTTCCGTTCTACTGGATGATCATCACCACGTTCAAGCCGAACGAGGAGCTGCTATCGCGCGAGGGCAATCCGTTCTGGGTGAAGAACCCCACGCTGGCCCACGTGAAGAAACTGCTGTTCGACACCGCCTATCCCGACTGGCTGTGGAACACGATCCTGGTGTCGGTGGTGGCGACCGCGCTGTCACTCTTTGCCAGCGTGCTGGCCGCGTACGCGATCGAGCGGCTGCGCTTCAAGGGCGCGCGCTACGTGGGCATGAGCATCTTCCTGGCCTACCTCGTGCCGCCGTCGATCCTGTTCATTCCGCTCGCGGCCATCGTCTACAAACTGCAGCTCTTCGACACACGGCTGGCACTGATCCTCACCTATCCGACGTTCCTCATCCCGTTCTGCACGTGGCTGCTGATGGGCTACTTCAAGTCCATCCCGCAGGAACTGGAGGAGTGCGCGCTGATCGACGGCGCGTCGCGCCTGCAGATCCTGGTCAAGATCATCCTGCCGCTGGCGGTGCCGGGTCTCATCTCGGCGGGCATCTTCGCGTTCACGCTGTCGTGGAACGAGTTCATTTACGCGCTGACGTTCATATCATCCTCCGAGGTGAAGACGGTGCCGGTGGGCGTGATCACCGAACTGGTCGAGGGCGATGTCTACCATTGGGGCTCGCTGATGGCCGGCGCGTTGCTGGGCTCGCTGCCCGTGGCGGTGCTGTACTCGTTCTTCGTCGAGTACTACGTGTCGGGCCTGACCGGGGCGGTCAAGGAGTAGGCGCGCCGCCGTCGCCTCGACAATGCGGGGTGTAGCCGCTGCCGTTCCCGGACAGGCGTAAAATCCCCGTTTGGCGCAATTTCCCGGAGCCTCCCATGAGCACGGTTCAAGAGACGATCAACGAGCAGCTTTCGCAGCACAGCGTCGTGCTGTACATGAAGGGCACGCCGCAATTCCCGCAGTGCGGGTTCTCCGCCACCGTGGCCGAGATCCTCAAGCGCTGCGGCGTCAACGACTATTTCTCGGTCAATGTCTTGGCCGATCCCGAAATCCGCGAAGGCATCAAGCAGCACGCCAACTGGCCGACGGTTCCGCAGCTCTACGTCAACGGCGAGTTCGTCGGCGGCTGCGACATCATCCGCGAGATGTATTCGACGGGTGAGCTGCAGAAGGTGTTGCCGGGGCAGCCTGCCTGACGGTTCGCCGTACCCGCCTGCCGGGCTAACCCAGGCGGTTGGCACCGGAACCAGCCCCAAGGGGGCAATCGGCGGGATTTGACAAGCAGCGGGCGGCCCCATGCCCGCCGCCCTTGTCCCGCGCCCGCGTCACCCGGGCGTATATCTTGCTTGCATAAGTCACCTACAATGGCTCGGGAGGCAGGCTTCGCTTGCCCGCAAAGCCGTTAAACGGTGGCTCGATGTTGCTCGAATGGTGGTTGATGGCCGTATCCGCGATTGTCACCGGCGCCCTGATCCCGGTGGCGATCCGTGCGCGCTCAATCGGGCACGACCCCGTGCACGGCGTGCAGAAACTGCACGCCGTGTCCACGTCGCGCCTTGGCGGCGCCGTAATCTTCGTGGCGTTCATCGGGATCGCGGGAATCGCCTACATCCTCGGCGTGGCGTCGATGTCGGTGGCGTGGCTGCTTGCGCTTTCGGCCCTGCCGGTCGTGGCGATGGGCGTCTGGGAGGACGTCACGCGCAGCGTGCGTCCCCGCTACCGCCTGCTTGCCGCCCTCGTCTCGGCCGCCATTGCCAGCGCCGCCGTCGGCGGCATCGTCCCGCGTGTCGATCTGGCGGTGGTCGACCGGCTCCTCGTGTTGGCCTGGGTCGCGCTGCCGCTGACGTGGTTCATGGTGGCCGGCGCGTGCAACGCGATCAACCTGATCGACGGCGCCAATGGCCTTGCCGGCGGAACGGCCTTCATCATGTTCGGCGGTATCGCGCTGATGGCGGGCATCAATGGCGATGCGGTGACGCTGGCGCCGGCACTAGCGATGATGGGCGCGCTCGCGGGTTTCCTGTTCTGGAACTACCCGCGCGGCCGGGTCTTCCTCGGGGACGCCGGCGCGTACTTCGTCGGGTTCATGTACGCCCAACTCTCGATCCAGCTCGTTGCGAGTAACGACGCCATCTCCGCCTGGTACGTGATCATGCTGGCGGGGTACCCGATCGTCGACACGCTGGTTGCCATGTACCGGCGCGGCTGGGTGCGCCGCCGTCCGCTGATGTCGCCCGACGCATTGCACCTGCACTCGCTGGTGTTTCGCCGCGTCACGTTGCCGCTGGAGCGGCGGCGGGAAGCGCAAGCAGGCCAGCATCGGCCCCTGCCGTCGAGCGACGAAATTCGGCTGCGGGCCAACGGCAAGGTCGCGCCACGAGTGTGGCTGCACAGCGCGCTGTGCTTTGCGCTGGCCGTCGTCTTCCACGACAATACGCCGGCGCTCTGGTTCGGGTTGCTCGTCTACGCGGCGTTGTACATGAACCGCTACCGGACCCTGGTGCGGTTCCGGCGCGGGCGGGCGCGGCGCTCGGAACGGGTGATCCCCCCGGAAACGGACCTGGTCAATCCCGAGCCCTGAGCGGCTCGGGGGTAATGCATCGGTGAATCGAGGGGCTGGGGACATCACGTGTTCGACGACAAGGTACTTTTAATCACGGGGGGCACCGGTTCGTTCGGCCATGCGGTATTGCGCCGCTTTTTGCAGTCGGGCGTGCGGGAGATCAGAATCTTCAGCCGCGACGAGAAGAAGCAGGACGACCAGCGCAAGGCCTACGCCAACGACAAGCTCAAGTTTCATCTGGGCGACGTGCGCGATCCGCGCGCGGTGACCAACGTGATGCGCGGCGTCGACTACGTGTTCCACGCGGCGGCACTGAAGCAGGTGCCCTCGTGCGAGTTCCACCCGATGGAGGCGGTCAAGACCAACGTGATCGG
>JANNYI010000431.1:0-9994 GCA_031410015.1 Betaproteobacteria bacterium
AGATCGCGGTCACCATCACCATCGATCGCGCCGCGCGCGAAGCCACCATCGACTTCACCGGCACCAGCGCGCAGCAGCCCACCAACTTCAATGCGCCGGCGGCGGTGTGCAAGGCGGCGGTGCTGTACGTGTTCCGCACGCTGGTGGACGACGAGATTCCGATGAACGCCGGGTGCCTCAAGCCGTTGCACATCGTGATTCCCGACGGTTCGATGCTCAGCCCGCGCTACCCCGCCGCCGTGGTGGCGGGCAACGTCGAGACGTCGCAGGCGATGACCGACACGCTCTATGGCGCGCTGGGCGTGCTGGCCGCATCGCAGGGCACGATGAACAACTTCACGTTCGGCAACGCCACCTACCAGTACTACGAGACGATCTCGGGCGGGGCGGGCGCCGGACCCGGCTTCGCCGGCGCCAGTGTCGTGCAGACCCACATGACCAACTCGCGGCTCACCGATCCGGAAGTGCTGGAGTGGCGCTTCCCGGTGCGCCTCGAATCCTTCGGCATCCGGCGCGGCAGCGGCGGGGCGGGGCAGTATCGCGGCGGCGACGGCTCGCGCCGGCGCATCCGCTTTCTGGAGGCAATGACGGCCGTGATGCTCGCCAATCACCGCCGCGTGCCGCCGTTCGGCATGGCGGGCGGCGGCCCCGGCGCGCTGGGACGCAACTGGGTCGAGCGCACCGACGGCTCGCGCGAGGAATACGGCGCCACGTGCAAGGTGGAAATGCAGCCCGGCGACGTCTTCGTGATCGAGACACCGAGCGGCGGCGGCTACGGGCCGGCGCCAGGATGAATTCGGCGCGATGAAACAGGAATCCGCTGCAGCGGTCGTCGGCATCGACTGGCTGGTCGCGGGCGCGCGCGGCGACGCGCCGCTGGCCGAGCAGGTGGAGTGGCTCGAGCACTTCTGCGGCTGGCTGCGCGCCGGACGCGGCAGCGACGGGGTCGACGGCGAGGCGGACGGAAACGAGCGCGGCGCGTCGCCTGCCACTCGCCTGCGGTTCTTCCTCGGCGTGCTCGAGCGGCATCCCGATCGCCGGGTCGCAGTCGGGCAACTGCTGCGCGCCACGATGCGCGAGATGGACGGCATCGGACTCCTGTGCGACACCGGATTGCCGCGAGGCACCGCCTTCTTCCAGGAACTGGCCGGCCGCATCGCAATGAAGGTGCTGCCGACGCCCCCCGCGCCCAACGATCTGGGCGCGCTCTTCGGGCGGCTCTTCCCCGACGAGCGTGACGCGCAGTGGATCGCGACGTTGCCGGCGGCGACGCTCGACGGCCTGGTCGCGCTGTTCCACGCCGGCGACGAAAGTTCCGGCGAGGGACCGTGGAGCCGCCTCGGCCGCGATGCGGACGATGCGCTGATGATCCTCGCCAGCCACGTGCAGGCCATTGGCATGACACAGCGGGTGCGCCAGCGCACATCGACGGAGCGGCCCCTCGATTCGGCCTTTGCCGGTCTGTCCAGCGCCGTGCACGAGTTCGTGGACACGCCCAACGCCGCGCCCGAGTTCGCCACCGCGCACGCGGCGGTGAAGAGCTACATCGCCCGCTGCGTGCGCGCGCTGATGGATGTCGCGGCGCATCTCTCGAGCTACGGCCTGTCGGTGGACCTCGTGTACCAGATCGAGCGGGCGCGCCTGTCGCTGGAGCGGATGGAGGACCTCGCCAACCTGCGCGCGTCCGCAACGATCGATTCGGTGGCCAGCGCCCACTTCGCGGCATCGCTCATTCGCGCCAACGCGGCGCAGCGCAGCATCAAGGCGCTGCTGGCCGAGAACACGATGCTGATGTCGCGCCGCATTGTCGAGTCGGCACGCAAGACGGGCGACCACTACATCACGCGCGACGGCGCCGAGTATCGCGCGATGCTGGTCTCGGCGGCCGTTGGGGGCGCGGTGACCGGCGCCACGGTCATCGTCAAGATCCTGACGGTGGGGCATGGCCTGCCCCCGTTCCTCGAAGGCCTGGTGGCGTCGACCAACTACGCGCTGTCCTTCGTGCTGATCCACTTCCTGCACGGCACGCTTGCAACCAAGCAGCCGGCGATGACGGCGGCCACGCTGGCCGAGTATCTCAACGCGGCGCATCGGAAGGGACAACTGCGCGGCTTCGTCGCCGAGGTCGCAGGTCTTGTACGCTCGCAGGTGGCCGCCATCGCCGGCAACCTGCTGCTGGTGGTGCCGGCCGCGCTGTTGCTTCAGGCCGTGCTGCTGGCCATCGGGGTCGGCCACCTGCCGCGGCCGGAGGAGTCAATGCACTACGTCGAGGGACTTTCGGTGTGGGGCGCCACGCCGCTCTTCGCCGCGTTCACCGGCGTGCTGCTATGGTTTTCCGCGGTGTGCGCGGGATGGTTCGAAAACTGGGCCACGTACCGGCGCCTGCCGGAGGCGATCGGCCACAGCCGCGCGGTGCAGCGCTGGCTGGGGGACCGCGGCGCGGCGCGGTTTGCGGCCATCGTCGATGACAACCTGGCCGCGCTCGGGGGCAACATCTCGCTGGGCATTCTGCTGGGGATGATTCCGGTGGTCGCGCTGTTCTTCGGGCCGCCGCTGGAAGTGCGCCATGTGACGCTGTCCACCGGGCAGCTCGCGCTGGCATCGTGGTCGCACGGCCCCGGCATCTTCGCGCTCGCGGCCTTCTGGTGGGCCGTGGTCGGGATCGGCGTGATCGGCTTCCTCAACCTGACGGTGTCGTTTGCGCTGGCGCTGTGGGTGGCCATCCGCTCGACCGGCCGCGGTGTCGTTTCCCGCCGGCGCCTGCGGCGCGCGGTACTGGCGCACCTCGTGGCCTCCCCGCGCGATTTCCTGCTGCCGCCGCGAACCGGCTGACCGCGCGCCAGTCCAACCCGGACAGGCCTCGGCGCGGTGGCCCAAAGGCCGGCCCGTGCCGCATAATTGCGCCCTTTTCGGGGCATCCCTCGCCCCTCCCCAGGAATCCCCATGGCCTCGATCTACGATTTTTCCGTCACCGACATCCACGGCAAGCCGGTCAAGCTCGACCGCTACAAGGGCCGCGCGATGCTGATCGTCAACACTGCCAGCAAGTGTGGTTTCACGCCGCAGTACAAGGGTCTGGAAGCGCTCTATGAGAAGTACCACGCCAAGGGCCTGGAGGTGCTGGGCTTCCCGTGCAACCAGTTCGGCGAGCAGGAGCCGGGTGACGAAAAGGCGATCGCGCAATTCTGCGAAATCAACTACGGCGTCACGTTTCCGCTGTTCGCCAAGGTCGACGTCAATGGCGAACATGCGGCGCCGCTCTTCAGCTTCCTCAAGGCCGAGCAGCCGGGCATCCTCGGCACGGAGGGGATCAAGTGGAACTTCACCAAGTTCCTCGTGGACCGCGAAGGCCGCGTGATCGCGCGCTTCGCGCCGAAGGACACGCCGGAAGCGATCGCGGCCGATATCGAAAAGCTGCTGTGATGCCGTTGGTTCCGCGCTGGATGGTGGCCGCCGCGGTCGTGCTGGCGTTGGCCGGCAGCGCCCACGCGCAGCCCGACCCCAACAAGACGCTGCGGGTGGCCTTCCTCATTGCGGAGACGGGCTTCGATCCGCAGGCCTCGTCCGACGTCTACTCGAACTACGTCAACCGCGTGCTGTTCGACACGCTGTTCCGCTACGACTACGTCGCGCGGCCGCACCGGATCGTCCCCAACACGGCCGCCGCGATGCCGGAGGTGGCCGACGGCGGCAAGACCTGGACGATCAAGGTCAAGCCGGGCACCTATTTCACCGACGATCCGGCCTTCAAGGGCGTGAAGCGCGAGCTGACCGCGGCCGACTATCTTTACTCGTGGAAGCGCATCCTCGACCCGAAGATGCGCTCGCCGCAGCTCGACATCTTCGACGGCAAGATCGTCGGCATGGACGCGTTGCTGGCCAAGGCGAAGGAAACGGGCAAGTTCGACTACGACGCGCCCATCGCGGGCATGCAACTCGTCGACAGGTACACGCTGCGTCTCAAACTCAACTACCCGTCCTACGACATCGTTGCGGATCTCACCGGCACCGGCACGGCCGCCGTGGCGCGCGAAGTGGTGGAAGCCTATGGCGACGCCAGCGGCTGGATCATGGCCAACCCGGTCGGCACCGGGCCGTACCGGCTGAAGGAATGGCGGCGCGGGCAGAAGATCGTGCTCGAGGCCAGCCCCACGTTCCGCGACGTGCGCTACCCGGAAAGCACCGACCCGGCCGACCGTGCGCTGATGGCGCGATTCAAGGGCAGGCGCCTGCCGTTGATCGGCAAGATCGACATCTCGGTGATCGAAGAGGCCAACCCGCGGCTGCAGGCCTTCGAAAAAGGCGACCTCGACTACATCGAGGTGCCGGTGGACCTGGTGGCCAACGTGCTCGAACCCGGCAACCAGCTGAAGCCCCGTTTTACCAAGGCCGGCGTGTCCCTGCAGCGCGGCATCCAGCCCGGTATCACGTACACCTGGTTCAACATGGAAGACCCCGTGGTCGGTGGCTACACGCCGGACAAGGTCGCGTTGCGACGCGCGATCGGCATGGCCTACAACGTCGACGAGGAAACGAAGGTGATCCGGCAGGGTCAGGCCGAGTATGCGTCGCAGATCCTGCCGCCCGGCGTGTCCGGTCACGATCCCAGGTTCGTCGGGAACACGCGCTACGACCCGGCATCCGCCAAGGCCCTGCTCGACAAGTTCGGCTACATCGATCGCAACAAGGACGGCTGGCGCGACCTGCCGGACGGCAAGCCGCTGGTGCTGAAGAAGGGCACGTCGCCGAGCGCGCTGGAGCGCCAGTACGACGAGCTGTGGCAGCGGAACATGACGGCCATCGGCGTCAAGATCGAATTCGTCACGCAGAAATGGCCGGACCTCCTCAAGATGGCGCGCGGCGGCCAGCTGCAGATGTGGCAGCTCGGCAATCGTTCCACCGGTACCGAAGGCTATGGCTTTCTGGGGCTGCTCTACGGTGGCAATGCGGGGCTCGCCAACCTGTCGCGGTTCAAGCTCGCCGCCTACGACAAGGCCTATGACGCGTCGCGCCAGTTGCCCGACGGTCCGGAGCGCGCGAAGCTGATGCGCGAGATGTCGCAACTGGTGGCCGCGTATGCACCGTGGAAGATCAACGCCTACCGCTTCGAGAACATCATCCTGTATCCGTGGGTGGAGGGCTACAAGCTCAACGTGTTCAACATCCATCCCTGGCAATACCTGGATCTCGATCCCAAGGTGCCGCGCAAGTCGGTGGAATAGTGCCGGTGCTGCGCATCATCGCCGCCGTCGCGGCGGCCACCTTCGCCCTCGGCGCTGCGGCACAGGCCGACCCCGGCAAGGTGCTGCGGGTCGCGTTTCGCGCCGCCGAAACGGGCTTCGACCCACAGGCGGCATCCGATATTTATTCGGGCTACGTGATCCGCGCGGTGTTCGAGCCGTTGTTTCGCTACGACTATCGCGCGCGACCGCACGTGATCGTGCCCAACACGGCGGCGGCATTGCCCGAGAGCTCCACCGACGGCATGACGTGGACCATCCGCGTGAAGCCGGGCACCTACTTTGCGGACGATCCTGCCTTCAAGGGCAAGCGGCGCGAACTCACGGCAGCGGATTATGCGTTTTCGTGGAAGCGCACGCTCGACCCCAGGATGCGTTCGCCGCACCTCGATGTCTTCGACGGCAGGATCGTCGGCATGGACGCGGTGCTGGCCAGGGCGAAGGCCTCGGGCAAGCTCGACTTCGATGCGCCGGTCGAGGGTCTGCAGGTGGTCGATCGCTACACGCTGAAGCTGAAGCTCAACTTCCCGTGGTTCGACCTCCCGGCCGAGCTGACCGGGTCGGCCACGGCGGCGGTCGCGCGCGAAGTGGTCGAGGCCTATGGCGACAGCAGCGGCTGGGTGATGGCCAATCCGGTGGGCACCGGGCCTTATCAGCTCGCCGACTGGCGGCGCGGGCAGCGGATCGTGCTGGCGGCGAGCCCGTCGTTTCGCGGCATTCCGTACGTCGACAGCAACGACCCCGCCGATCGCGCCGTCAATGCGCGCTTCAAGGGCAAGCGCTTTCCGCTGATCGGCCGCGTTGAAGTCGCAATACTTGACGAGGGCAACCCGCGGCTGCTGGCGTTCGAAAAGGGCGAGCTCGACCTGCTCGAGGTGCCGTACGAGCTGGTGCCCAACGTGATGCAGCCCGACCACAGGCTGCAGCCGCGCTTGGCCCGCGCCGGCGTCTTGCTGGAGCGCGGGCTGCAGCCGTCCATCACCTATACGTACTTCAACATGGACGATCCGGTGGTGGGTGGCTATGCCAGCGCGCAGGTGGCGCTGCGCCGCGCCGTGGGCATGGCGTACAACGTCGAGGAGGAGATCCGGATCATCCGGCAGGGGCAGGGGACGCCGGCCACGCAAGTCCTGCCGCCGGGTGTCGCGGGCTACGACCCGGCCTTCAACATGGGCGCGCGCTTCGACCCCGCCGGCGCCAAGGCGCTCCTCGACAAGTTCGGCTACATCGATCGCGACAAGGATGGCTGGCGCGACCTGCCTGACGGCAAGCCGTTGATCCTGAAGAAGGGCACGTCGCCCAGTGCGCTGGAGCGCCAGTACGACGAGCTGTGGCAACGCAACATGACGGCCATCGGCGTGAAGATGGAATTCGTCACGCAGAAGTGGCCCGACCTGCTCAAGATGGCGCGGGGCGGGCAGCTGCAGATCTGGCAGCTCGCCAACACGTCGGGCACCACGGCGGGCAATCCGGTGCTGGGGCTGCTCTACGGACCCAATGCCGGGCTCGCCAACCTGTCGCGCTTCCGGCAACCCGACTTCGACCGCCTGTACGACGCATCGCGCAGCCTGCCGGACGGGGCGGCGCGCACGAAGCTCGTGCGCGAGATGTCGCAGCTCGTGGCAGCCTATTCGCCGTGGAAGATCAACGCGTATCGTTACGAGAACATCGTCGCGTATCCGTGGGTGATCGGATACAAGTACAACGGCTTCAACCAGAATCCGTGGCAATACCTGGACATCGACTCCAGGGTGCCGCGCAAGTTTGTGGAGTGACCATGCTTCGATTGCTTGCCACTATCGTTCTCGCGTTCTGCGCCGGCCCGCTGGCCGCGCAGGGTGCCGCCAAGTGGGCCGACCCGGCCAAGGTGCTGCGCACGACGATCATCATCACCGAGACCGGCTTCGACCCGCAGGCTTCCCAGGATCTCTATTCGAACGTCATCAACTCGGCGATCTTCGAGGCGCTGTATCCGTACGACTACCTCGCGCGGCCCTACAGGATCGTGCCGCGCGTGGCCGACGGGATGCCGGAGATCTCGGCCGACGGCCTCACCTGGAAGATCAAGGTGCGCCGTGGCATCAACTTCGCCGACGATCCGGTGTTCAAGGGCAAGCCGCGCGAATTGACCGCGCACGACTTTGTCTATTCGTGGAAGCGGCTGGTCGATCCCAGGGTGCGTTCGCCCAATGGGTTCATCGTCCGCGGCAAGTTCGCCGGGCTCGATGCCGCGGCGGCCGCGGCCAGGGACGGCAAGTTCGATTACGACGCGCCTGTCGAAGGCCTGCGCGCGCTCGACCGCTACACGATCCAGATCCGCTTCGCCGAACCGGAGTTCACGTTCCTGCCCTATCTCACCGCCACGCAGTTGGCGCCGGTGGCGCGCGAGGTCATCGAGGCGTATGCCGATACCACCGGCTGGGCGATGGCCAATCCGGTCGGCACGGGCGCCTACCGCCTGAAGGAATGGCGGCGCGGACAGAAGATCACGCTGGAAGCCAATCCCGGATTTCGCGAAGAATATTTCCCCGCGTTGCCCGCCAACGCGGATGCGACGGCACGCGCGGCCCACGCCGCGATGAAGGGCAAGCGGATCCCGCAGATCGGGCGCATCGAGGTCAGCGTGCTGGAGGAATCCAATCCGCGCCTCCTCGCGTTCACCGGCAACGAGCTCGACCTGATCGACGTGCCGCGCGACCTGATTGCCCGCGCGATGGACGACCGCAACCAGCTGTTGCCCGCGCTCGCCAATGCGGGCGTCACGCTGCAGCGTATCCAGGAGGCCGGTCTCGCCTTCTTCGCGTACTTCAACATGAACGATCCGGTGGTGGGCGGCTACACGCCGGACAAGGTCGCGCTGCGCCGCGCCGTCCTGATGGGCTACAACCCCGGCGAGATGGTGCAGGTGGGCCTGCACGGACAGGGGTCGCCGGCAACACAACCCATTCCGCCCGAGGTGCCGGGCCATGTGCCGGGTTTGAAGTCGAGCACGCCCTTCGACCCCGCAACGGCGCGCGCACTGCTCGACAAGTTCGGCTACAAGGATCGCGACGGCGACGGTTTCCGCGAACTGCCCGACGGCAAGCCGCTGACGCTGACGATGGGCTCCGCCCCCACCGGCGAGAACCGCATCCGCGACGAACTCTGGCTGAAGAACATGAAGGAAATCGGCGTCCGCATCGAGTTCCTGAAGCAGAAGTGGCCGGACCTCCTCAAGATGTCCCGCGCCGGGCAATTGCAGATGTGGCAGCTGGGCTGGACCGCCGATACCGCGGAGTCGTTCATGCAGCTCGCGTACGGTCCCGACGCCGGCGAGACCAACCTCGGCCGCTTCAAGAACGCCGAGTACGACGACCTTTTCAAGCAAAGCCGGCGCGTGCGCACCGATGCCGAGCGCGACAAGCTCTACGCGAAGATGACCGGCATCATCAGCGCATTCGCGCCGATCGGCGGAGGTGTCTTTCGCATCGAGAACACGATCGCGCAGCCGTGGGTACAGGGGTACAAGAAGAGTGCGTTCGCGCAGCAGGGATGGCGGTATCTGGACATTGACACTGCGAAGATGAAGCGCCCGTAGGCGCGACGCAAAGGGGTCAGGCTCGAATTAAAAAAGGGGTCAGGCTCGAATTGAGCGAGCGTGATCGGGTTCCTTTGCGAAAATTTCCCCCGATCAATTCGAGCCTGCCCCCTTTTTTAATTCGAACCTGACCCCTTTTTCCGTAATCGCGCAATGAACCGCATGCAACGCTGGGCGCGCCGGACCTTCAAGGGGCTCTGGCGCCACCCGGACTTCCGCAGGATCTGGCTGTCGCTGACGATCACGTCGTTCGGCGCCCAGGTCACCAATCTTGCGCTGCCGTTGACGGCGGCATTGCTGCTGCACGCCACGCCCCTGCAGATGGGCATCCTAATCGCGCTGGAGTCGCTGCCGTTTGCGCTGGTTTCGCTGCACGCAGGCGTGCTGCTCGACCGCGTGCGCAAGCTGCCGGTCGTGATTTTTTCCGACCTCGCACGGGGTGTCGCGTTGCTCGTGGTTCCGGTCGCCGCGTTCACCGGCCACCTGACGATGGAGGTCCTCTACTTCGTCGGGTTCTTCTGTGGCGTGCAGAACGTCGTGGGCGGCGCGGCGCACCAGGTGCTGCTGGCGCTGCTGGCCGGGCGCAAGCGGCTCGTGGAGGCCAATGCCAAGTCGGCGCTGGGCGAGACGTCGGCGGCGCTGGTGGGTCCCGGCGTGGCGGGCGCGCTGATCCAGATCTTCACCGCGCCGTTCGCGATCCTGCTCGATGCGTTCACGTTCTTCCTGTCGGCCTGGATGCTGCGCGACGTCAAGGCCGTGGCGGACGTGCCGCACCCCGGGCCCAAGGCTTCGGTGGGCGCTGAAATTGTCGAGGGGTTGCGGCTGGTGGCCGGCAATCGCACCCTGTTCGCGCTGGCGTGGTTGTCGGGGGTGTGGCAGTTCCTGCATCACATGCAGATCGCGGTGCTGATCCTGTTCGCAACCCGCGACCTGCACCTGTCGGCAGGGGCGATCGGCCTCACCTACATGTTCGGCGGGTTGGGATGCGTGATCGCCGCGGCGTTTGCGGAACGTCTGACCGCGCGCTTCGGTGTGGGCCCCGTCATCGTGTACGGACTGGTGCTGACCGCGCTGGCGTGGCAAGGCTTCGGCCTCATCGCCGGTCCGGTCTGGCTTGCCACGCTGCTTCTCGGACTTGCCATGCTCGTGCTTGACTTCGGCGGCGTGCTGTACGGCA
>JANNYI010000432.1:0-4614 GCA_031410015.1 Betaproteobacteria bacterium
TGACCGTCAGGGTCTCGCCGCCCCGGCAGTCCCTGCAGGCGTGGCTTCAGCCGCGCGCAACAGCCCGCGAGGCTGAAGCCTCGCCTACGGCGTACCCCACCGTCACCCCAGCAAATCGCCCGATACCTTGCGGCCGCGCGCGCCGCGCGGCGCCGCCGGCGCGGGTTTGCCGCGACGCTTCGCTTCCGCTTCAAGCACCGGCTTCAGGTAACGCCCGGTATAGCTCGCCGCCGTGCCGGCGATGACGTCCGGCGGACCTTCGGCGACGATCGCGCCGCCGCCACCGCCGCCTTCCGGGCCCAGGTCAATGATCCAGTCCGCCGTCTTGATCACGTCGAGGTTGTGCTCGATCACGACCACCGTGTTGCCGTGGTCGCGCAGCCGATGCAGCACGGTGAGCAGCAGCTCGATATCGTGGAAATGCAATCCGGTGGTGGGCTCGTCCAGGATGTAGAGCGTGCGCCCGGTGTCGCGCTTCGACAGCTCGAGTGCCAGCTTCACGCGCTGCGCTTCGCCACCCGAAAGCGTGGTGGCCGACTGGCCCAGCGTGATGTAGCCGAGGCCCACGTCCAGCAGCGTGGCCAGCTTGCGCGCCACCGCCGGCACCGGCTCGAAGAACGCGTGCGCCTGCTCCACGGTCATGGCAAGCACCTCATGGATGTTGCGGTCCTTGTAGCGCACTTCGAGCGTCTCGCGGTTGTAGCGCTGCCCGTGGCAGACGTCGCACGGCACATAGACGTCGGGCAGGAAGTGCATCTCCACCTTGATGAGGCCATCGCCCTGGCACGCCTCGCAGCGCCCCCCCTTCACGTTGAAGGAGAAGCGTCCCGGGCCGTAGCCGCGCTCGCGCGCTTCCTTCACCTGGGCAAAGAGCTCGCGGATCGGCGTGAACAATCCCGTGTACGTCGCGGGATTGGAGCGCGGCGTACGGCCGATGGGGCTCTGGTCGACGCTGATCACCTTGTCGAAGTGATCGAGACCCGCGATGTCGCCGTGCGCCGCCGGCTCCTCCGAGCTGTCGTACAGGTGCCGCGCCACCGCGTGATACAGCGTGTCGTTGATCAGCGTGGACTTGCCGGAGCCGGACACGCCGGTGACGCACACGAACAATCCCACCGGCAGGCGCAATGTCACGCTCTGCAGGTTGTTGCCGGTAGCCTTGGCGATGGTCAACTCGCGCGTCGGATCCGCGCGATGCAGCCGCGCCGGGATCGGGATCGACCGGTGCCCCGCGAGATACTGGCCGGTAAGCGAATGCGGCGCGCGCCGCACTTCCTCGGGCGTGCCCTGGGCCACGACCTGCCCGCCATGTTCGCCGGCGCCGGGTCCCATGTCGACCACATAGTCGGCGGCGTTGATCGCGTCCTCGTCGTGCTCGACGACGATCACGCTGTTGCCGAGATCGCGCAGGTGCTTCAGCGTGTCGAGCAGCCGATCGTTGTCGCGCTGATGCAGGCCGATGGAAGGTTCGTCCAGCACATACATCACGCCCGTCAATCCCGAGCCGATCTGCGACGCCAGCCGGATGCGCTGCGCCTCGCCGCCCGACAGCGTTTCCGCCGAGCGGTCGAGCGACAGGTAGTCGAGGCCGACATTGTTGAGGAACTGCAGGCGGCTGCGGATTTCCTTGACGATGCGATCGGCGATGGCCGCCTTCTGGCCGTCGAGCACCAGCCCGCCGAAGAACTCCATCGCGTCTTTCAGCGGCAGACCTGAAACTTCATAGATCGGCCGCGCGTAGTCGCCGTGCCCGACCTTGACGTGCCGCGCCTCGCGCCGCAGTCGCGTGCCGTTGCATTCCGGACAGGGTTTGTTGTTGAGGTACTTGGCGAGTTCCTCGCGCACCATCATCGAGTCCGTCTCGCGGTAGCGGCGCTCGAGGTTGGGCACGATGCCTTCGAACGCATGCTCGCGCACCATCGGCTTGCCGCGGTCGGACAGGTAGGTGAACGGGATCTTCTCGTCGCCGGAGCCGTAGAGAATCAGCGCCTGTACCTTCTCGGACAGCTTGGCAAACGGCTTGTCGACATCGAAGCCCACGTGCTTGGCGAGACTCTGCAGCAACTGGAAGTAGAACTGGTTGCGCCGGTCCCAGCCCTTGATGGCGCCGGAGGCCAGCGACAGCTGCGGAAACGCGACCACGCGCTTCGGATCGAAGAAGCTGATCGAGCCCAGGCCATCGCAGCGTGGGCACGCGCCCAGCGGACTGTTGAACGAGAAGAGGCGCGGCTCCAGCTCCGCGAGCGCGTAGTTGCAGATCGGACACGCGAACTTGGCGGAGAAGAGATGCTCGCGGCCGCCGTCCATCTCCACGGCGATGGCGCGGCCGTCGCCGTGGCGCAAGGCCGTCTCGTAGGACTCGGCCAGACGCTGCTTGAATTCGGGCCGGATCCGCAGGCGGTCCACCACCACCTCGATCGTGTGCTTGGTGGTCTTGGCGAGCTTGGGCACGGCGTCGATCTCGACCACCTTCCCGTCGACGCGCACGCGCGCGAAACCCTTGGCACGCAGCTCGACGAAGAGTTCGAGGTGCTCGCCCTTGCGATTGACGATCACCGGCGACAGGATCATCAGCCGCGGACCTTCCACATCGGCCCCCTGCATCGCCAGCGTGGCATCCACCATCTGCGAAATGGTCATCGCGGAGAGCTTCTGGTCGGGATGGTCGGGGCAATACGGATCGCCCACGCGCGCAAAGAGGAGCCGCAGGTAGTCGTGGATCTCCGTGACCGTGCCCACCGTCGAGCGCGGGTTGTGCGACGTGGCCTTCTGCTCGATCGAGATCGCCGGCGACAGCCCCTCGATCAGGTCGACGTCAGGCTTCTCCATCAGCTGCAGGAACTGCCGTGCATAGGCCGACAGCGATTCGACGTAGCGACGCTGTCCTTCGGCGTACAACGTGTCGAAGGCGAGCGAACTCTTGCCGGAGCCGGAGAGGCCGGTGATCACGATCAGCCGGTGTCGCGGCAGGTCGAGATTGAGGTTCTTGAGATTGTGCGTGCGTGCGCCGCGGATGCGGATGGAGTCCATGCAGGGCTTATGGTGATTGGCGGAGCTGGAGGGCGGCGGCGCCTCGTGCGATTGAAGTGCAGGGTCGTCCAAACGGCCAAGGGACGACGAGCGAACCTGTTAGTATATTGTGTTTATTCGCCGCGCTTAAAGTCCTAATTTTCCGTCCATGACACTCCAGCCCGCACCCGGTCCCGTCGACGTGCGGCCGCCCCCGGCCGCGGTGCGTATGAACACGGGCGAGCGCCGCGCCACGGCCAGCCTCGCGTCCATCTACGGCCTGCGCCTGCTGGGCATGTTCGTCATCCTCCCGGTGTTCGCGCTCTATGCCGAAACGCTCGAGGGCGGCGCCAGCCACACGATGATCGGCATCGCGCTGGGGGCCTACGGCCTCACGCAGGCAATACTGCAGATTCCGTTCGGCTGGGCCTCCGACCGCTGGGGCCGCAAGCCGGTCATCTATGCAGGGCTCGCCATTTTTGCCGTCGGCAGCTTTGTCGCCGCCATCGCCCCCACGATTGGATGGGTCATCGTCGGGCGTTGCCTGCAGGGCGCCGGCGCCATTTCAGCCGCCGTCATCGCGCTCACCGCCGATCTCACGCGCGACACGGTGCGCACCCGCGCCATGGCCATCATCGGCATCACCATTGCGCTCACGTTTGCGCTGTCGCTGGTCGCCGGGCCGCTGCTCAAGGCGGCCATCGGCGTGCCCGGCATCTTCGCGCTCACCGGCATCCTCGCTATCGGCGCCATGGCCGTGGTGCGGTTTGCGGTGCCGGACCCGGGCCAGGTCCGGGTCGAGCGCGAGGCCGGCGCCGCCCAGTTGCGACGCGTCCTTGCCGACCCGCAGCTGTTGCGCCTGAATTTCGGCACCTTCGCGCTGCATGGCGTGTTGATGGCGCTGTTCGCGCAGATTCCATTTGCACTGGTCGATCTGGGCCTGGCCGGCGACCGCCATTGGGTGGTCTACCTGCCGGTGCTGCTCCTGTCCATCGTCCTCATGCTGCCGTTCGTGCGGCAGGTCGACCGCGAGGGTCGCGGCAAGCCGCTGATGGTGGGGGCCGTGGTTGCGCTCGGTGTCGCGCAGGTCGCGCTGGCATTGACGCTGCACTCGCTCGTCGGCATGGTGGTGGCGTTGACGCTGTTCTTCACGGCGCTCAACCTGCTCGAAGCGATGTTGCCATCGCTGGTCTCGAAGTGCGCTCCGGCCGATGCGCGCGGAGCCGCCGTCGGTGTCAATGCAAGCATGCAGTTCCTCGGCGCCTTTGCGGGCGCCACCGCAGCAGGCTTTCTTTCGCAACACGCCGGCGGCACTTCGGTGTTCATTCTGGGCGTGGGCCTCACGCTCGTGTGGCTCGCCGCTTCGGCCACCATGGCCGCGCCGCCGGCCCGTTACCGCACCAACTACTCGATGGGAGAAACCTGAACATGGCCTCGGTCAACAAAGTATTTTTGCTCGGCAACCTGGGCCGCGACCCGGAAACCCGCTACACCACGGGCGGCGACGCGGTCTGCAACCTCAACATCGCCACGTCCGAAACATGGAAGGACAAGTCCGGCGAGAAGCAGGAAAAAACCGAGTGGCACCGCGTGGTGTTGTTCGGC
>JANNYI010000433.1:0-1209 GCA_031410015.1 Betaproteobacteria bacterium
CCGCTGGCTACCCTGTTGGCGTGGTTTCCGCCCCGCGCCACACCTTCCGCGGATGCGCGGCCGCCTGCGTGGCTGAAGCCTCGCCTACGGAGCTGCTCTGCCGCGCCGTTGCTACATCCGCTCGATCACCGCCGCGATCCCCTGCCCGCCACCGATGCACATCGTGATGAGGCCGTAGCGGCCGCCGGTGCGATGCAGTTCGTACATCGCCTTGACGGTCAGGATGGCACCCGTCGCGCCGATCGGATGGCCGAGTGCAACCGCGCCGCCGTTCGGATTGACCTTGGCCGGATCCATGCCCAGCTCCTTGTTCACGCCCAGCGCCTGTGCGGCGAATGCTTCGTTGGACTCGATCACGTCCATCTCGCCGAGGTTCAGTCCGGCCTTGGCCAGTGCGCGCTGCACGGCGCTGACCGGGCCCAACCCCATGATCTTGGGATCGATGCCGGCGTGTCCATACGCCACCAGCCGCGCCAACGGCTTCAATCCCTGCGCCTTGGCGGCGGCACCTTCCATCAGCACGACGGCCGCGGCCGCATCGTTCAGGCCCGACGCATTGCCGGCGGTGACGGTGCCGTTTTCCTTGATGAAGGCGGCGCGCAGCTTGGCCATGCCTTCGAGCGACGCATCGGCGCGCACGTGCTCGTCGGTGTCGAACATCACGGGGCCCTTCTTGCTCTTCAATTCGATCGCGAGGATCTGGTCCTTGAAGTGGCCCTTGGCCAGCGCGGCTGTGGCGCGCCGGTGGCTTTCCACCGCGAACTCGTCCTGCTGCGCGCGGGTGATGCCGCAGCGGGCGGCGACGTTTTCCGCCGTCACGCCCATGTGGATCGTGTCGAACGGGTCGGTGAGGGCGCCGACCATCGCGTCCAGCATCTTGGTGTCGCCCATCCGCGCGCCCCAGCGCTGCGTCAGGTTCATGTAGACGGCGCGGCTCATGCTTTCGGCGCCGCCCGCGACGGCGGCGTCGGTGTCGCCCAGCAGGATGTACTGCGACGCGCTGACGATGGCCTGCATGCCGCTGCCGCAGAGGCGATTGACGGTGAAGGCGCCGGTGTCGACCGGCAGCCCGCCGTTCACGCAGGCGAGGCGCGAGATGTACATGTCCTTGGGTTCGGTGTGCAGCACGTTGCCGATCACGCACTGGCCGACCTGTGTCGGGTCGACCTTGGCGCGGGCGACGGCTTCCTTCACGACGCGCGCGGCGAG
>JANNYI010000434.1:0-2826 GCA_031410015.1 Betaproteobacteria bacterium
CTACGACCGCATCCGGCCGCTGGGCCTCACCCCGCTGTGGGAGGTGTTGCACGCGCTCGTTCCGCGCGAGCCGGCCACACCCTGCGTGCCGGCCCACTGGCAATGGAGCGACGTATGGCCGCCGCTGCAGGATGCCGGCCGCCTGATTTCCGCGGAAGAGGCCGTGCGGCGCGTGCTGATCCTCGAAAATCCGGCGCTGCGCGGTCATTCGTGCATCACGCAATCGCTCTATGCCGGCCTGCAGCTCATCCTGCCGGGCGAAGTCGCGCCGTCGCACCGGCATACGCAATCCGCGCTGCGTTTCGTCGTGCACGGCAGAGGCGCCTATACGGCGGTCAACGGCGAGCGCGTCACGATGCAGCCCGGCGACTTCATCATCACGCCCAGCTGGACGTGGCACGACCACGGCAACCTGGGCGACGAGCCGGTGGTGTGGCTCGATGGCCTCGACATTCCGCTCATCCGTTTTCTCGACGCGGGCTTCGCTGAAAATGGCAGCGCCGCGCGCCAGGAAGTCACCCGCATGGAGGGCACCAGCATGGCGCGCTACGGCGCCAACATGCTGCCGGTGCGCTACGACGCGCCGCACGGCGCCACCAGCCCGATCTTCTGCTACCCGTATGCCGACAGCAAGGCGGCATTGCTGGCACTGGCTGCCGCCGAGCCGCCCGATGCGTGGGACGGCATCAAGCTCGAGTACGTGAATCCCGCCACCGGTGGGCCTGCGATCACCACGATGGCGACGTATCTGCAGTGGTTGCCCGCAGCAACCACCACGCGCGCGACCCGCACCACGGCCAGCACGGTGGTCTCGGTGGTGGAGGGCCGGGGCACGGTCGTCATCGCGCAGGGCCAGTCCGCGCCGCTGCGTTTCGCGCTCGGACCCCGCGACCACTTCGTCGTGCCGCCGTGGGCCAGCGCACACTACGAGGTACAGGACGCCATGATCCTCTTCAGCTACTCTGACGCGCCGATGCAGCGCGCGCTCGGCGTCCTGCGCGACGAGCGCCTGTAGCGCACCGCGACTGGATATCGCCATGAATGCACCGGAACCACTGCCTGCAACCGTTGCCATGCAGCGCATCGAATTCACGCGCAACAGCCGCATCCCGGCGTGGGTGTACACGGACCCCGACCTGTTCCAGCGCGAGATGGAGCGCTTCTACTACCGCGGCCACTGGTGCTACGTCGGGCTGGAAGCGGAGATCCCGCAGCCGGGCGACTTCAAGCGCACCCGGCTGGGCCAGCGCAGCGTGATCATGGTGCGCGATGCGCAGAACGAAATCCACGTCGTCGAAAATCGCTGCGCGCATCGCGGCGTGGCCTTCTGCCGCGAGGATTTCGGCAACCGCGAGAAATTCGTCTGTCCGTATCACCAGTGGCAATACGATCTCGCCGGCAACCTCAAAGGCGTGCCGTTTCGCAATGGCGTCAAGGCCATGGTGGATGGGCAATTGTGCACGCAGGGCGGCATGCCGGCGGACTTCGACCCGAAGCGCAATGGCCTGACGCAGCTCAAGGTGGCGCGTCGCGGCGGCGTGGTATTCGCGAGCTTCGACCACGATGTCGAGCCGCTCGAGCAGTTTCTCGGCGACCCGGTGCTGCCCTGGTTCGACCGCGTGTTCAATGGGCGCGAATTGCGCATCCTGGGCTACAGCCGCCAGCGCATCCCGGCCAACTGGAAGCTGATGCAGGAGAACATCAAGGACCCGTACCATCCGGGATTGCTGCATTCGTGGTTCGTCACGTTCGGGCTGTGGCGCGCGGACCAGAAGGCGCGCATGGTGATGGATGCGCACCACCGGCACGCGTGCATGATCTCGCGCCGCAACGAAGGCGGTGCCGGCGCCGTCACGCAGGGTGTGACCAGCTTCAAGGCGAAGATGCAGTTGCACGACACGCGCCTGCTCGACGTGGTACCGGAGAGCTGGTGGAACGGCCCGACCGTGGTGATGATCACGCTGTTCCCCAATCTCGTGATCCAGCAGCAGGTCAACTCGCTGTCCACGCGCCATCTGCAGCCGGTGGCGCCCGGCGAATTCGATTACGTGTGGACCCATTTCGGCTTCGCGGACGACACGCCGGAAATGACCGCGCGGCGGCTGCGGCAGGCCAACCTCTTCGGTCCCGGCGGCTTCGTCTCCGCCGACGACGGCGAAGTGATCGAGATGGCGCAGCATTCGTTTGCGGCCAACGCGGGTTTTTCGACGCTGGCTGAACTCGACGGCACTGACGTGCACGATACCGAACACATGGTCACGGAGACGCTGATCCGCGGCATGTACGAATACTGGCGCAAGGTGATGGCGCCGTGAGGGTCGCCGATACCGTGGGCGTGTCCCATCATGTCGCGGCGCCGCCACCCGATCCGGCACTGCTCGCAGCGATCATCGATCTCAACGCGCGCTATGCGAGCGTGGTCGACGACGGTCCGCTCGAGGCGTGGCCCGATTTCTTCCTCGACGAATGCATCTATCGCATCCAGCCGCGGGAGAACTTCGACCGCGGGCTGCCGCTGTCCACACTGGCCTTCGAAAGCCGCGGCATGCTCAGGGATCGCGTGTACGGCGTGCAGGAAACGCTGTTTCACGACCCCTATTACCAGCGGCACATCGTGTCGGTGCCGCGCATCCTGGCCACGGGCGACGACGGCATCCGCTGCGTCACCAACTACGTCGTCGTGCGCACGCGCCGCAACGAGCTGTCCACCGTCTACAACGCCGGCCGCTATCTCGACTGGATCGTGGCCACCGGCGACGGCCTCAGGTTTCGCGAGCGCATCGCCGTGTTCGATTCCGAGCTCATTCCCAATTCGCTGATCTATCC
>JANNYI010000435.1:0-5025 GCA_031410015.1 Betaproteobacteria bacterium
GCAGCTCCCCGGCGCGCGCCTCGGACGTGTAGCCGCCCAGCTCCGCGTAGTGGGCCTCGAGATTGGCGGCCTTGACGTAGTCCTCCTCGGTCGCATCCGGGTTCGCGTAGATGGCGTCGCGCTCCTCCTGCGTGGCCCACAGTTCCTCGTGGCCGCGCATCACGACGTCGAGCACGCGCTGGTCCTCGAACGCGAATTGATCCTGCTTCAACTTGCCGAGCCGCTCGTTGGTGTCGAGCGCGACGTTGCCGCCGGACGCCTCGAGATCGCTGCCCAGGATCTTCATCAGCGTCGACTTGCCGCAGCCGTTGGCGCCGATCAGGCCATAGCGGTTGCCGCCACCGAACTTGACCGAGATGTTTTCGAAGAGCGGCTTCGCCCCGAACTGGATGGTGAGATTGGAGGCTACGAGCATGAGGGAACGTGGATACCGGTAGGGGCGCAGGGCGGCGCGGGGTGATGCGATGGGAAACTCGCCGCCGGTGTCGCACGCCGGCGCCAATGCGAGGGATCAACCCGCTATTCTGCTAGAATCAAGGACTTATCTCAAGTTTTTCGCGGCGAATGCACTCTGCACCTGCCGCGCAGCCGGATGGACGCATGCCCCGCTACGACCTGCACTCGCATTCGACCTACTCCGATGGTCTCCTGGCGCCCACGGCCGTCGTGCAGCGCGCCGCGGCGCGCGGTGTGGACTTCCTCGCGCTGACCGACCACGACAACACCGACGGGCTGGCCGAAGCGCGCGCCGCCGCAGTGGCAAGCAACATCACGCTGGTGCCGGGCGCAGAGCTGTCCGTCAGCTGGGAGAGCCACACGATCCACGTGGTGGCATTGCAGATCGATCCGGCCAACCGCGAGCTCGACGAAGGTCTCGCCTCCATTCGCAGCGGGCGCGACAGTCGCGCGCGGCTGATGGCCGATTCGCTGGCCGCTGCGGGCGTCCCCGGCGCCTACGAGGGCGCGCGCCGCTACGTCACCAGCGACGCGCTCATCTCGCGCACGCACTTTGCGCGCTTTCTCGTCGAGTCCGGGCACGTCCGCGAAACGCGGGACGCCTTCAAGCGCTACCTCACGCCGGGCAAGCCCGGCTATGTCAAACACGAATGGGCCACGCTGCCGAACGCGGTGCAGTGGATCCATGCGGCCGGTGGCCAGGCAGTGCTGGCGCATCCGGGTCGCTACAAGGTGTCCCCCACCGGGATGCGGCGCCTGCTCGGCGAATTCTGCGCCGCCGGCGGCGACGGCATCGAAGTGCTGTCGTCGTCGCACACGGCGGCGCAATACGCCGAATACGCAACCTATGCGCGCACGTTCGGTCTGCTCGCGTCCTGCGGCAGCGACTACCACGGCCCCGGCGAAAGCTGGCTCGACCTGGGCGACCTGCCCCCGCTGCCGGCCGGCGTCACGCCCGTGTGGTCGCGCTGGTAATGCCTGACCGCCGCACCGTCTTCTTTCTATCCGACCGCACCGGCATCACGGCGGAGATGCTCGGCAACAGTCTCCTCACCCAGTTCGACGACATCCGCTTCAAGCGGGTGACCATTCCGTTCGTCGATTCGCCGGACAAGGTGGCCGCAGCGGTGCGCCAGGTCAACGAGGCGGCAGACCGCGAGGGGCGCCGCCCGATCGTGATCAGCTCGGTGGTGGACGAGGCCATGAGCGAAGTCATCCGCCGCGACGCGCGGGCGCTGACGCTCGACTTCTTCGGCGTGTTCATCCAGCCGCTCGAGGCCGAGCTCGGCACCAAGAGTTCGCACGCCGCCGGCAAGTCGCACGGCATTGCCGACAGCCACGAGTACTTTGCGCGTATGGAAGCGATCAACTTCACGCAGACGCACGACGACGGATCGAGCACGCGCGACCTCTCCAAGGCGCAGGTGATCCTGGTGGGCGTGTCGCGTTGCGGCAAGACGCCCACATCGCTCTACCTCGCGCTGCAATTCGGCATTCGCGCCGCCAACTTTCCGTTGACGCCCGACGATTTCGCCGATCGCAAGCTGCCGGCGTCCGTGCAGCCGTGGCGCAGCAAGCTCTTCGGCCTCACGATCCAGCCGGAGCGCCTGCGCCAGATCCGCGAGGAGCGCCGCCCCGACAGCGCCTACGCATCGCTCGACAACTGTCGGTACGAGGTGCGCGAGGCCGAGGCGATGATGGTGCGCGAACGCATCCCGATGCTCAACACCACGACCAAGTCGATCGAAGAGATCGCGACCACGATCATCCACCAGGCCAAGGTGGAACGACATATCTATTGACGCGATTCGCGGATGCTTCCGCCACCGCCCTGTAGGCGAGGCTTAAGCCACGCGGGTAAATCTTAGCGACATGCCCGCGAGGCTGAAGCCTCGCCTACAGCGTCGCCGGTAGACGCGCCTACAAGCCCTAAAAACGGCGCGCCGTCCCGCCCGCCGGTAGACGCGCCTACAAGCCGTAAAAACGGCGCGCCGTCCCGCCCATCAGCGCGGCGCGGTCCTCCGTCGACCAGCCGGCGGTGATCGCCACCGTCGCCGCGAACCAGCTCTGGTAGGTGCCGGCAAGGTTGACGACCGGCCAGTCACTGCCCCACATCAGGCGTTGCGGTCCGAAGCACTGGGCCAGGAAGTCGACGTAGCGGCGCAACTGGTCGATCGTCCAGCCGACTCCGGCCTCGGTGACGAGACCGGACACCTTGCAACGCACGCGCGGGGACGCCGCGGCCGCGCGCATATGCTCGGTCCACGGCGTCCACATGCCCGCTGCAATGTCGGGCTTGGCGGCATGATCGATGACGACGGCGAGATCGGGGTGGCGCTCCAGCATCTGCAGCAGGACCGGCAACTGCCCGGGCCGAAGCAACGCGTCGAAGCGCAAGCCCAGGCGCGGCAGGGCTTCGAGCGTGCGCGCGACATCGGCGCGCAGGATCCACGCGGGGTCGGGCTCGTCCTGCAGCATCGGCCGCACTGCTTTCAGCAGCGGATCGCGCGCCAGGCGGCGCAACGTGGGGATGGCGTCCGGTGCCGCGAGATCGGCCCAGCCCACCACGCCCTTCACGGCGCCGTCGCTGGCACGGGCGAGGTCGAGCAGGTAACGCGTCTCCGCGATGGTGGGCGCCGCCTGCACGAGCACCGTGGCGGTCACGCCCGCCTGGGCCTGCAGTGGGGCGGCATCCGCGAGACTGAAGTCGCGGTACAGCGCCGGCTGCGCGGGCGTCAGCCACCCGTAGTCGCCGCGCGCAAGCGCCCAGACGTGCTGGTGCGCATCGATGTGCCCGTTCATCGCGTGTCAGCCGGCAGCGGCGCGGCCGGATCCACGAGACCCCGCGCCCGCAACGCATGCCAGAAGGCCGCCGGGATCGCGTGGTGCCGCCATGCCAGCATCGCGTCCAGTTCGGCGACGGATCGTACGCCGGCAAGCGTGATGGCGATGGCCGGATGGGCTGCCGCAAATTGCAGCGCGGCTGCCGGCAACGGCACGGCATGCTCGGCGCAGAGCACCTCGAGCGCGGCCACGCGGGCCAGCACCGCTGGTGCAGCTGGGGCGTAGTCGAACGTGGCCATGCGGCCGGCACCGGGCGCCGTCCCCGTGGCGAGGATGCCGGAATTGAACACGCCCCCCAGCACGACCGTCACGCCACGGCGCGCGCACTCGGGCAGAAGCTCGGCCAGCGCCGACTGATCGGCAAGCGTGTAGCGCCCGGCCAAAAGCAGGACGTCGATGGCGGCCGCGCGCACGGTGGCGAGCGCGGCGTCGACGCTGTTGACGCCGATGCCGAAGCCGCCGATGGTGCCTGCGGCCTTCATGGCGGCCAGTGCCGGCAGGCCGCTGGCGCAAAGATCGTCGAAATGGCGGTCGTAGGCCGGTCCGTGCGTGTCGCGGTCGAGGTCATGCGCGTAGACGAGGTCGATGCGTTCCATCTGCAGCCGGCGCCGACTGTCGGCAAGCGAGCGCTCGAAACCGGCGCGCGTGTAGTCATGGCGGGTGGCAAAGGACGGGACGTCGACATAACCGTGCTGGCACGCCGGCGCGGTGGCGACCGGATCGAGTATGCGGCCAACCTTGCTGGACAGCAGGAACGCCGCCCGGGGTATACCGCGCAATGCGGCGCCGAAGCGCAACTCCGACAGGCCCTGGCCGTAGTGCGGCGCCGTATCGAAGCAACGCACGCCTGCAGTCCATGCCCGCCGGATCACGGCGAGGACATCCGCCTCCGTGACCGCGTGGAAGAGGTTGCCAAGCGGTGCGCCGCCCAGGCCCAGCGGATGAGCCGCAAGCATCGCCGCGAGCCTCGAATCGAGGCGCGCAGTGCATGTCGTGGCAAAGGGGGACACGGCGGCTTCGATCACGGTACGGTGGCATGGCATCGATTGCGGGTTCGGTGGCGGCTGCTAAACTCGTGCGGATGCTACAAGAAGCGTTGCGCGGTGTGCAACGCGCAGAGTAACCCGGCGTATCCATTCACGGTCATCGATCCCATGCCCTCCTTCACTGCCGTACGCGGACTCTGGTGCGCGACCCTGACACCGCTCGACAGCGACGGTCGCGTCGACCACCCGCGTATGGTGGCGCATGTGCGCAACCTGTTCGCGCAGGGGGTCGACGGCGTGGCGCCCTTCGGGACCACCGGCGAAGGCCAGTCCTTCGGCGTGGACGAACGGCGCGACGGCGTCGACGCGCTGCTGCAAGGCGGCATTCCGGGTACGCGCATCGTGGCAGCCACCGGATGCGCGGCGCTCACCGAAACCATTGCGCTCACCCGGCATGCGGTGCAGGCAGGCTGTGCGGCGGTACTGGTGCTCCCGCCGTTCTTCTGGAAGGCACCGGCCGACGAGGGCCTGTTCGACTGGTATGCGCAGTTGATCGAGGGCGTGAACGATCCGCGCCTCAGGATGCTTCTCTATCACCTCCCGCAGGTCAGCGCCGTGCCGCTGTCGGTGGATCTGGTCGCGCGCCTCGCCACGACGTTTCCCGACACGGTGGTGGGCATCAAGGACAGCGAGGGCTACTGGGCGCATACGGCGGCTGTGCTCGAACGATGTCCGCAGC
>JANNYI010000436.1:0-3841 GCA_031410015.1 Betaproteobacteria bacterium
CATGAAGGTGGACTTGCCGGGGGTGCCCGCGGTGACCGTACCGACGATTACTTCGGCGCCTTCCTTCACGTCGCCGCTGACGATCTCGGTGGCATTGCCGTCGGTGAGGCCGAGGCGCAGGCGTATCTCGACCGGCACGCCGTTCGCACCGGGCACAAAGACTCGACCGGCGCCCGCCGCCACGCGCCCCGTCTCGGCGGCGACGATTTCGGCATAGAGCTTCTGTTGGTCGGCATTGAGCATTGAGTTGATCTTCTGCCGGACGTCGGCGCGCAGGCGTTCGCCGCGCACGCGCCGGTCGGCTTCGGGCACCTCGCGCAGTTCCGCCATCCTGCCGCGCAGTTCCGCAAAAATTTCATCGAGGCGCGCCTGCTGGCTGGCGTCGAGCTTGAGATCGGTGACGAGCCTCTGCCGGCGCGCCTGCGCATCGCCGGCCCCTGGCGGGCCGGCCGCCGCCGGCGTACCGTCATCCTTGGCCGCTGCCGTTCCCGCCGGTCGCCAGCGCAGCGCCGCGTTGGGCACCTTCAGGACACTGTCGCGGCTGTCGGCGATGATGCGCACGTTGGCGGTCATGCCGGGCACCAGCAGCAGGTTGGCGTTGGGCGTTTCGACGACCACCGTGTAGGTGACGACGTTCTGCACCGTCTGCGCGGCCTTGCGGATCTGCCGCACGCGACCCTCGAAGGTGCGTCCGGCAAACGCGTCGACGGTGAACGTGACGCGCTGCTCGGCCTTCAGCTTGCCGATGTCCGATTCGTCGATGGCCACTTCCACCTGCATGTCGTGCAGGTCGCGGGCGATGGTGAAGAGCGTGGGCGTGTTGAGGCTGGCCGCGACGGTCTGTCCGGCGTCGATCTGGCGGGAAATCACGACGCCGTCCACCGGCGCGGTGATCGCCGTCTTGGCAAGGTCGTTGCGGGCCGCCGCCAGTGCGGCTTCGCGCTGCTTGACGACGGCGGCGGCGTTGGCGATCTGGGCTTCCGCCGACTTGGTCTGCGCATCGGCCGTGCGGATGGCTTCGTTCAGGCCCTGTTCGTTGAAGCGGGCCTTCTCGACCTCCGCGCCGGAAATGAACCCCTTCTCGACCAGCGATTGCTTGCGCTCGAGGTCGCGCTTGGCGTCGTCGTAGGTGATGCGTGCGCGCAGCGTCTGCGACCGCTGGGCCAGCGCATCGCTCTGCTTCTGCAGCATGAACGTGCGCGCGGCCTCGAGATCAGCCTCGGCCTGGCGGACGCGAATTTCATAGGTTTCGGGGTCGATGCGCGCCAGGAGGTCGCCCTGCTTGACCGCCGAATTGAAGTCCACCTTCAATTCCTTGATCTGGCCGGAGATCTGCGAGCCGACCAGCACCGTCGTCACAGCATTCAACGTGCCCGACGCCGACACCACCGAGGTGAGGTTGCCGCGCTCGATCCTCGCCAGGCGAAACTCGACCGCATTGGCGGACGGGCCATAGGCGCGCCAACCTGCATAGCCTGCGGCACCGAGGACGGCAAGGACGAGCACGGCGATGCCGATGCGGCGGCGAGGAGAACCGGTTGCGGTAGCCAACGGCATGACCTTTGAGTTGTTGTTATGCGCGACGCGAAACGGCGCAGACGGTTTCGGGGATGAACCGATGGCACAGCGTCATCCGTCGCGCCCGAAGCCGTTTTTCTTCAGTTCGGCCAAGTCGGAGCGCAGCTTGCGCAGGCGCGACTCGATGGCCGAGACCTGGTAGAAGTCACCGTCGCCTGACTTGACGGCGAGTTCGAGCTGGTCGACTGCAAGTGGCAGGTTGCCCGACCACGCGTAGAACTCGCCCTGATGCTCATGCTGCTTCAGGCGCATGTTCTGCGCGGCGTAGGCGCGCGCGGCGATCTGGTGCAGCAGCCCGTCCTCGGGGAAGCGCTTCAACTGGAGCTCGACAAAGGCCGATGCCTCTGCCGGGCGGTTGTCCTTGATCAGCGCCTCCGGAAGGTCGTAGATCAGCTGTTTCTTGTTGGGGTAGCGCAGCAGTGCGGCCTGGAAGCGTGCTGCCGCAGCCGCGTTGTCGCCCGCTTCCATCAGCACGTGTCCGGCCATCGCCTCGATCATCGGATGCGGCGGCGCGATCTTTTCCACGGCGGCGAGTTCGACCTTGGCCCGCGGAATGTCCTTGGCCCGCAACAGCGCCGCCACGAGGCCGTAGCGCTCCGCAATCTCGTTGTTGTACTGCTTGTCGCGCAGCGCCACCTCGAATGCCACGACGGTTTCGCGCGGCGTGCCCTGGTAGCTTTTCAGCAGCGCGCGCACCATGTGGAAGTCGAGCGGGTCGCTCACCTGCTTGTAGGGCAGGCCGAGCGCTCGCGCCTGCGCTTCGGAGATCCGCTCGTAGGTGATGGGGTGAGTGCGCAGGTAGGACGGCGCGTTGCCCTCGATATAGCGGTTGGCCCGTTGCAGCCGTTGCATGAAGGCGGCCATGCCATTGGGATCGAAGCCCGCAGCCACCATGCGGGAGAAGCCGATGCGGTCGGCCTCGTATTCGTGCTCGCGCGTGAAATTGATCTGGTTCTGGACCACCAACGCCTGCGTGCTGGCGATCACCGCCGACATGCCCTGATTGCCGTTGGCGCCGCCCCCGCGCGCGGCGAGGATGGCCAGCGCAAGCCCCGCCAGCGACATCAGCATCGAATCCTTCTGGGCCGACACCATCCGCGCCATGTGCCGCTGGGTGACGTGGGAAATTTCGTGCGCCATCACACTGGCGAGTTCGGACTCATTCTGCGCGAGCAGGATGAGCCCGGTGTGGATGCCGATGTATCCACCCGGCAGCGCGAACGCGTTGATCTGTGCGTCGGGAACCGCGAAGAATTCGAAGTCCTGGCGCGTGCCGACCGTACTGTTGACGAGACGGTAGCCAAGATCGTTGAGGTAGTCGTTGACCTCGGGGTCGTTGAGGTAGGCGCCCGCCGCGCGAACCTGCCGCATGATCTGCTCGCCGATCTTGCGCTCCTGCGCCGGTGTGAGCGCAACCTGCGACGCTTCGCCCAGGTCGGGCAGCGTCGGCAATGCAGGTGCCGGTGCCTGCACCGGATCGGGTGTCGCGGACAGTGGCACCTGCGCCGGAAGCGGTCCATACACCGCGGGCGTGGCCGGCGCCGGCGTTTGGGCGAGGACCGTCGGCACCGGGGCCAGCGGCGACACGGCAAGCGCGACCGCAAGCGCAAGCGCCATGACGCGGCGCGCGCCGTGCCTCGACCTCGACGACGAAAGGGTGGACAGGGCGTTCAAGCGACGATTGGAGTGGAGTCGTGGATGCACATCACAGGTGCTAAGATGGCCTCCGCCCGATCAAGTTCAATGGAGACCCCGCCGTGGCGCGCGCCCCAACGTCCAAACAACCGGCAGGCGCGGTGCCTGCAGCCGCAACAACGGCTGCCTCGCCCCGCCGAGTACGGGGCGGGGCGACCGATATCGCTCATTTTACCCACTTCGACGCGGCCGGGCAGGCACACATGGTCGACGTGGGCGACAAGAATGTAACCAAACGTCTCGCGCGCGCGGCGGGCCGCATCGTGATGCTGCCGGCCACGTTGGCGCTGATTCGCACGGGCGACGCCAGAAAAGGCGACGTCCTGGGCGTCGCGCGGATTGCCGCCATCCAGGCGGCCAAGCGCACGGCGGACCTCATTCCGCTTTGTCATCCTTTGCCGTTGACGCGGGTGGCCGTCGAGTTCGTCATCGACGCGACCGCGCCGGCGGTCGGGATCGAGGTCACGGCCGAAACCGTGTCCCGCACCGGGGTGGAGATGGAGGCACTGACGGCAGCCGCCGTCGGGCTTCTGACCATCTATGACATGTGCAAGGCCGTCGACCGCGG
>JANNYI010000437.1:0-5810 GCA_031410015.1 Betaproteobacteria bacterium
CAGCCGCCAGCACCTGAAGCTGGTGCGTCTACCAATTCCGCCATCTGGGCAACGGGCGCGGTGTTGAGGCGCCGGGGCGTCGTTGTCAATGCTGGCGCGGCGGCGCTGGCGATTCGCATCGAATTCCCCTACTCCGCCCCCATGACACGCAAGCTCTCCCTCACCGTCGACGGCAAGAACATCGTCTGCACCCTGCATAGGGGCGACCTGCCGGCGGACTTCACGCCCCAGGGCAATGCCATCGGCGTCGACAGCGAGACCATGGGCCTGTCGCTGGTGCGCGACCGGCTGTGCCTGGTGCAGCTGACCGACGGCCACGGCGAGGCGCACGTGGTGCAACTCGACCGCGAGACCTACGATGCGCCGGTGCTGAAGGCGCTGCTGGCCGACCAGAAAATCGAGAAGATCTTCCACTTCGGCCGCTTCGACGTGGCGATGATCATGCGCGATCTCGGCGTCGTGTGTACGCCGGTGTACTGCACGAAAATCGCGTCCAAGCTGGCGCGCACCTACACCGATCGCCACGGCCTCAAGGACGCGGTGAAGGAGCTGCTGCAGCGCGATCTGTCGAAGGAACAGCAGAGCTCCGACTGGGGCGCTGCCGAAATCTCCGACAGCCAGCTCGCCTACGCCGCCGCCGACGTGATCCACCTGCACGCCCTGCGCGACCGCCTGAGCGCGATCCTCGAACGCGAGGGCCGCATGCAGCTGGCCCAGGCGTGCTTCGCCTTCCTGCCGACCCGCGCCGCACTCGACCTCGCCGGCTGGGACGAGGTGGATGTTTTTTCGCATTCGTGAGCGACGACGCAGAACTGCCAAACCACGCAACCGCCCTGCCCGGCGTGAGGGACAGACCCCGCCCGCAGTGACGCCTGCTGCGCCCCGAAGCGCCCGTCCGACCCGCGCCGCGCCGCTTCCAGACCGCGCCCTGCCCCTAGTGTAGCACGGCCCGCAATGGCGGGGACTGGTGACGACACAGCATGACTGTTTTGCGCAACCAGCAGTACGGGTGAAGCACCGTTTTATGCGTGTTCTGCGAGGTCGGGCCCGGGATTTTGCGTGGTGTGATGGGTGGTTGCCGGGCGAGTTCTCCCCGTACCGCCGGCTTCCGCCGGCAGCGACGGCCGCAAGGCCGGCGCATCTGTCTGCAACGGGCGCCGCACCGTAGGGTGCATTAGCCCGCAGGGCGTAATGCACCACCTTTGCGCCGGAACACCGTGGTGCATTACGCGCTGCGGGCTAATGCACCCTACCGCTGTGGAGGATCGGGAGCCCATAGGGCGGATGCAGCGCAGCGAAATCCGCCCTACGCCCTACCTACTTCGGGTGAATTCTCCGATATGAGTCCTCATGGAATTGGCACGTTTGACCAAATGCCTCTGCACTCAACGTGGGCTCTATGTCTTGGGCGCCGGGGCGTCGTCGCCGCTTGTACCCCTTGCCTCTATGTTTGGGTCTGAGGTCGGGCGTCTTTATCTGAGCGGATCGAGCTTTCCCATCAACGCTCCGCCGAAAGACATTCGCTCAAACAAAATCATCAGGGACGCATTGTCGAGACAAAAACCAAGGACCGTTGAGTCTGAACTGCTAGCACGCATGTCGACTGGCTATGCTCTCTATGCGTCGCGGTACTTGTTGGCACGACCGGCGGCGCTCAACCTGCACCCTAACAACTACGCCGTATTTGACTTGTTTCCCCCGTCAATCATCTGGAACTTCAATCACGACGGCCTTGCTGAGCGGATGTGTGCGCCTCGCCACCAAATTTTTAACGAGCACGGCGTTGTCCATTCAGCGTATGGCAGCGATTTTGGGCGCGCTTCAATGAACTTCGCCCAAGAGTTCGATCCCATCGCCAAGGATGTCCACGAATTGATGTTTGAGCCTGAGCCGGAGGCTTTCTATGATCGAGCCATCCCAGATCTTGATACTTGCCGATTTGTTGCGATGATTGGATACTCATTTGCTAGAACCGACAATGGGTTTGATGACACTGCATCTCTTTACCGTTTGTGCGAAGCGCTTCGTGCTTCGCCTCGACCTGTCGTCATAATCGACCCGAGCCCGGAGTTAACTGTCGAACTGGTACGAGATTGGGTAAAATCAAATAGAGTATATTCGTATTCGTTGTACTGGAACGTCTATTCGCGTGTCTTGTTGAGGGCGTTGATTGCATCGGGAGAAAAGCGCTCAATCGATGTTGCTTATGGGCTTGAGCTCAACTCGATTGGTCCGCTTGTTTGAAGCATGACGCTCTTCCATCTTCTGAGCGGCGACAACTCTCTAGGCTGAGCGCCGTTCCTCTCCCGTTGGACATCTCCCATCAAGGAGAATTTTCGGCATCTTCCTCGTCCAGCGAGGACTTTACCTCATTCTCGATGACGTCTTGCCCAACGTCGCTTGCAAACTCGCCGGCGTTCTTAATTATGCGGGGGATCACTGGCGACGTAGCTTCTTCGGTCGCTTCATTGCCCGTTGCATGTTCCACTGTGGATGCCGCTCGGTCGGCCTCATCCACGGAACGCATGACGCCCGTTCTCAAGCCTCGCAACGAACCGTCGCCGACAGCCGCTGAGTGCTCCGCTTGACGGGCGAAGCGGCCACCAATGTCATCGACATGATGCGCTGCGACAAAGCACGACTTTGCCGCGACCAGTCCGACGAGCGCGGCGGTGCCGGCAACAAGTTTGCCAAGCCAGGTTCTCGCGTCATCCGCCACCTTAGTCCCCCCTCAATCCTCATCCAACTTCAGCGCCGCGATGAACGCATCCTGCGGGACGTTCACTCTCCGCACTTGCGCAATATAAACGCAGCCCTTCGCCCCCGCGAGGGGGAGAAGGTGGCCCCGGACTTGATCCGGGGTCGGATGAGGGGGCGTGTCGCGGGATGGCGTTGGATGCGGGTCCTGCGCGGGCGGCTATCCATGCCGGCCGACGCCAGCATGGAGCGCGGACGCCCTCGTCCGCGTCCGGTGTCGCCGTCGCGGCATGGACGAGGGCGTCCATGCTCCGAGGGGCCCTCGCCTTGCTAATGCCCCAGCCGAACCCCTAAGTGCAGCGCTGCGCCATGACCGATTACGCCGCCCCCCTTCCCGGCCCCCTGGCCGATCAGCACCACCCGATGGCCGCGGCCTCCGCGTGGGAGCCCGCGCGGCAGCTGACGCTGGAAGCGGCGCGCAAACGGTCACGCCAGCTGTCTGTGCTGCGGCTGGTGTTCGTGGGCCTTGCTTCGGCCAGTTTCAGCGCCTTCTTCGGGTTCATGACCCTGCATGCGGCGCTCGGCGGGTTCGGGGGCCGCGACGAGGTCTCGGAGGTGGAATCGCTGAAGATGCTCAATCCACGGTTCTCGGGGCGGACAGCGAACGGCGGCGTGTTCGACGTGACCGCCACCACCGCCACCCGGCGCGGCCTGCAATCGGACCTGATCGACCTCGCAGCGCCGGTCTATTCGGCCACCGGCCGCAAGGTGACCGCCAATACCGGGGTCTACAACCAGGTCGAGCGCACCGTGGAACTGAGCGGCGACGTGGTGTTCGCCGACGAAAGCGGTAACACCTTCTCCTCCACCAGCGCGTTCGTGAACGCGGCGGAGAACCGGGTGGAGGGGCGCCGGGCCATCCGTGGCGAGGGGCCCCTTGGCTCGGTGCGTGCGGACTCCTATGAAATACGCGACGGCGGCGACCGGGTGATTTTCCGGGGCCGCGTCAAAGGTGTTGTGAAACAAGGTCGAGGGGGCGCGTCATGACGCGGACAATTCTGACGAAAGCGCTCCCGGCGGCGCTGGCCTTGGGGATCGCGGCGCTGGGCGTCGTGGCGCCAGACGCAAGCGCGCAGCTGAGCAGCGCCGGCGGGCCGATTTCCTACAGCGCCGACAATCTCGAATATACCGACGGCCAGCGCCAGCTGGTGCTGACCGGCAACGTCGATGTCCGGCAGAGCGACAGCACGCTGCAGTCCGACAAGCTGACCCTGTTCTTCAAGTCCGCCACCCCTGGCGCCAACGCGCTCGGCGCCGGCGACATCGACCGCATGATCGCCGAGGGGCAGGTCTACTACGTACGCCCCGAGCAGAAGGCGCGCGGGGATCGCGCGGTCTACGAGGTCGCCACCGACAGCGTGACGTTCACCGGCAACGTGGTGGTGGCCAGCGACGACAACGTCATCCGCGGCGAGACCCTCGTGCTGGAGATCACCGGCGGGCGGACCACCCTGCGCCCCAGCGGCGGCGGCCGGGTGCAGGGCGTGTTCCGGCCCAAGCAGAACCCGAAGTAGACCATCATGTCGCCAGAAGGCACGGCAGGCCGCATGGGCGCAGCCATCGACAGCGATATGACCGATGGTCTGGCCGCCATCGACATCGGCAAATCCTATCGCAATCGCCAGGTGGTGAAGGGCGTCAGCCTCAACCTGCGGCGCGGCGAAGTGGTGGGCCTGCTCGGCCCCAACGGCGCCGGCAAGACCACCTGCTTCTACATGATCACCGGCCTCATCCGCGTCGATCAGGGCCAGATCCTGATCGACGGCCAGGACGTCACCGGCCTGCCGATGTACCAGCGCGCGCGGCTTGGCGTGGGGTATCTGCCGCAGGAGCCATCGATCTTCCGGGGGCTGACTGTCGAACAGAATGTCATGGCCGTGGTGGAGCTGGTGGAGCGCGACAAGTCGCGCCGCGCCGAGGTCTGCGAAGGGCTGATGAAGGAATTGCGCGTCGATCACCTGCGTGACAGCCCGGCGACGGGTTTGTCAGGCGGCGAACGCCGCCGCGTCGAAATCGCGCGCGCACTCGCCACGCGCCCCGCCTTCATGCTGCTGGATGAACCCTTTGCGGGGATTGATCCCTTGGCCATCTCCGACATCCGCGATTTGATTTTGTTTCTAAAGTCGCGCGGCATCGGCATCCTGATCACCGACCACAACGTCCGCGAGACGCTGGAAATCGTCGACCGCGCCTCGATCATCTACGACGGCGAAGTGCTGTTCGAAGGCACGCCGGACGAAGTGCGGAATAACGAGACGGTGCGGCGGGTGTACCTGGGGGACCGGTTCGCGGCTTAGGGCGCCCCAAATCTCGGGAACGTCGAAGCTCAGGGGTCGGCAATCATCGGGGGCGATCACTCTGGCACGCTCGGCGGGGGCACGAAGGGTAGCACATAGGAACTTACGCACGACTGACCCTGCACGTGCTCACAAATCACGTCAAACTCCAACTCGCCAAAATCGCAGTCCTGGTTGGCGCGTGCAAATCGCACTCGTGGCAGATCGGATTGGAAATTCGATGTGTCGACATCGAACGTGCCCATATGCCTGCCAGTGTCTTTGTCATACCCTTGGAAATATGCCGAGAAACTTTCAACGACGCCATTTCGGTTGGCCTTGAAAATTGCAAACCAATCAAACCCGTGCGTAGTCAAATTGGGTACGTCGGTTTGCTCCTCTGCGGCGCGCAGCGAGGCCCTGTTTGCGAACGCAACCACGGCCGCAGTTGAGGCTGTTGATAACTTGCACTCATAGCGCATCTCCAATGGAGGTAGGCTGTAGCCAAGAGCGTTGGGCGTCGAAATTGCTGTGCCGAAAAGGAAAATGGTGGCTGCGGTTAGTGCTCCAGCCCAGATCGCTCGGTGCATCCTCTTGCCCCTGCTTTTCGAACGCCGCCCGTTATCGTCATCCACCAAGCACGACAATTCAATGTGCTTGATCGTCGGACATCGAATCGAAACGCCGCCCATGGACTCCCCTCCTCCGACGCATGTCGGGGGAGGGGCTGGGGGGTGGGGGTACGGTGGTTCGACCGGATACGTTCGGAATGTCTTG
>JANNYI010000438.1:0-5833 GCA_031410015.1 Betaproteobacteria bacterium
CTGACGATGCTGGTGATCCACACATGGCTTTCGGCATCGAAGGCGAGGCCGTCGGGATAGGTGCCGTGGCCGAACGTCGTCACCACCTCCTTCGGGCCGAGCGAGCCGTCGGCGCGCAGCGGAAAGCGGGACAGGCGGCGCGCGAAGGTTTCGTTCACGTACAGGAAGTGGCCGTCGGGGGAGACCATCGCCTCGTTGGTATAGCCGAGTCCGTCGGCGACGATGCGCGCGCCGTGGCGGTCGCACAACACGATGAAGCCGTCGGCGACATCGGCGCGGTAGGCTGCCGCGCGCGGAACCTTGCGCGTGCTGACGGTGATCCAGACGCGTTCCTGGTCGTCCTCGAAGACAAAATTGGTCGGTGGCAGGTCGATGCCGTCGACGGCTTCGAGCAGCGGCCGCACCGCTCCGTTGCGGTCGAGCGCGAAGACGCCGCCTTTCGACTCGCCGAGGTCCGCCAGCAGGAAGCTGCCGTCGCGGCGCAGCGCGATACCGTTGGGGCGCAGCGGCCGCGCCGCTGGCAACGTGCCGTGAACGAGCGTCGAGGTTCCGTCGGGAGCGGTTAGCGCGACGCCGCCCCTCCAGTCGGCCGTATACAGCGTGCCCTTTGCCGTCGCCAGCACACACTCCGGCCGGACGAGGCCCGAGCCGACGAAGCGCAGCGCGTCGAGCGCGATCGGCGGCGAGTCGGTTGAACGTGTGGACGAAGCGGGCATGGAGCAGGGTCCGAAACAATGTGTTTATTAATGTATACGTTGTTTCGGGGCCAACGCAAGCTGCGGTGCAACATGGATGTTGCGCCTTGCTTTTGCCGCGCCACCGCCGTCGCCAGCGCCGGTCTGCGACAATGACTCGTCGCGCCGTTGGCGCCTATGCGGAAACGTCCATGCTGTCGATTGCAGGGCTTGGCGGGGCATCACATGGATCGAAGGCCCGCGGTTCGACCTCCCCTGCCGGGGAGGTGTCGTGCCTTGTTCGCCTCCGGCAGCCGGTATCGGTCTGACATGAAGGCCGCGACGCCGCTGCGCATGATCCCGGCCGCGGCCGTGCACGCCGCGCTCGACTATCCTTCGCTGGTCGAGGCGTTGCGCGCGGCATTTGTCGCCGGCGCCAGCGCACCCGTGCGGACGAGCCACGCGATCACGGCGGAGGGCGACCGGCTGCTGCTGATGCCGGCGTGGGATCGCGATGGCGTGGGCGTGAAGATCGTCACCGTGTTCCCGCGCAACCGGGAACATGGCCTGGCCAGCGTCGCAGCGCTGTATGTGCTGATGGACGGCACCAGCGGGCATCCGCGGGCGCTGATCGACGGCGAGGCGCTGACGCTGCGGCGCACCGGCGCGGCATCCGCGCTGGCGTCCACCTACCTGTCGCGGCCGGAATCGCGGCGCCTGCTGGTGGTCGGCACCGGCGCGCTGGCGCCGTATCTGGCACAGGCGCACTGCGCCGTGCGTCCGATCACCGAGATCATGGTGTGGGGGCGCTCGCGCGAACGCGCGACCCGCACCGCCGCGCAACTGGCGGCACCTGGCCGCACCGTGACGACGGTCGACGATTGCGCCCGCGGCCTTGCCGCGGCGGACATCGTCACGTGCGCGACCACCGCGCGCGAGGCGATCGTGCACGGCGCCGACGTGCGTCCAGGCACCCACGTCGACCTCGTGGGCGCGTTCACGCCGGAGATGCGCGAGTGCGACGACGCGCTCGTTGCCCGTGCGGACGTCTTCGTCGATACGTTCGCCGGCGCCCTGAAGGAAGCCGGCGACCTGGTGCAGCCGCTCGCGCGGGGCACGATCGAACGCGCGCATGTGCTGGCGGAACTTGCCGATCTCGCCTCGGGCCGGCATCCGGGACGGCGTGACGCCGACACGATTACCGTGTTCAAGTCGGTAGGTACGGCGCTCGAGGACCTGTGTGCCGCGCAACTGGTGGCGCGGCGCGCGCAAGCGGAAGCCGGGTCAATGCAGCCGTAGGCGAGGCTTCAGTCTCGCGCAGCGGCGCGCGACGCGCTGCATGGCATACGAGCGCGCGAGGCTTCAGCCTCGCCTACATGTATCTGCCCAGGTTTGTACGGTGCGATGCACGTAGGCACTTGCCCGCCTTGTCCTACAAATCGATGGAAGGCGAGCCTACAGATGGGGGCGGCTGCCGCATCTACATTGAGGTCTGACACCCCGCGCTTCAATCATGCCATCTGCACCGGAGTTCCTCTTGACCCTGGCCTGTTCGATTCGTCAAAAACTTCGCATTGCCGCGATCACGCTGGCGCTGGCTGCCGCGGTCGTCGCGCCGCCGGCAACCGCCGCGCCCGAGTTGACCGACCTGTGGTGGAACCAGGACGAGCCCGGCTGGGGCGTCAACTTCGTCCAGGCCGACAGTTTCATCTTCGCGACGTTCTTCGTTTACGGTCCCACGAACAAACCCGTGTGGTACACGGGCCAGATGACCCGCGATGCCAACGGCATCTGGAAGGGCGGGCTCTACGCATCGAGCGGCAGCTTCTTCGGCGCACCCTACAGTTCGACCCTCCGCGCGATCGACCTGGTCGGCAATGTCACCTTTACGCCGGTCTCCGAGTCGGAAGGCGACCTGACGTACAACGTGGGCGCGGTGGAGGTGGCCAAGACCATTCGCCGGCAGACATTGCAGGACATCGACCTCGACGGCGCGTACGCCGGGGCGCTGATCACCGACGTCTACAACTGCGACGACAATCGTCCGCTCGTGACCGCGCGGCGCTTCGTGGATGTCACCGCCTCGCCGTTCCCCGGCGGCACGACGCGGATCGACTTCACGTTTGCCACAGGCGGCGCCTGTTCGTTTTCGGGGAAGGCCAACCAGGCCGGCCGGATGTTCCGGATCGACAACGCGTCGTACTCCTGCGGCACGGGTCCTGCGACGGTGTACGAACTGAAGGCGACGTCGCTGGGCCTCGAAGGCCGCTGGTCGGCACCGGTGGTCGGCGGGTGCACCGAATACGGCGTGTTCTCGCTCGTGCAGAAGTAGCGCTGCCGGCCGGCGAGGCGGCAGCCTCGCAATGGTTTGGTGCCGGTAGGCGAGGCTTCAGCCTCGCCTACAGGATTGCGCATGCACGCACTTCGTTCCTATCCCGCGAACAGTCCCACCGGCGTGCCGCGCACGTCGGGCGTGAATTCGAACAGCGCGCCGGACAGCGGTGCCTGCACCAGCGCCTCGGTAGGCAGGCGCACGCGCGCGGTCGTGACGAACAGCGTGGCGAGATCGCGCCCGCCGAACGCCACGCTGGTCGGGCGTGGCACCGGGAGCCGGATCGTCTTCTGCAGCGTGCCGTCGGCGGACCAGCGTTCCACGCGCCAGCCATCCCAGATCGCGATCCACACATTGCCATCGGCATCGACGGCGAGACCGTCCGGTTTGACGCCCTCCGGCCATGCGGCGAAGGTGCGGCGGCGGCTGACCGTGCCGCGCTTCGCGTCGAGGTCGTACGCGAACACGATGCGCCCGGCGGACTCGGTGAAGTAGAGCGTGGCGCCGTCCGGCGCGAACGCGATGCCATTGGCCACGGTGAAGCCGGTGTCGATGCGCGTGCACGACCCGTCGGGATCGACGCGCAGCAGGCTGCCGCGTCCGGGCTGCCCGCCGGGATCCATCGTGCCGATCCAGAGACGCCCGCGCGGATCGCACTTCCCGTCGTTGTAGCGATTGCCGGCGCGTCGACTCTCCGGATGCGCGAAGGCTTCGTCGATGCCGTGCTGCGGATCGAAGAGCCGCAAGCCGGAGGGCTGCGCGAGCAGGAAGCCGCCGGCGCGGCGCGGCACCGCAACGCTGGTGAGGCGCGACAACGGCCACGTCTGGTGGGAATGCTTCTCGCGACCCCTGGCGGGGACGTACCGATGCAGTGCCGGGGCGAGCATGTCCACCCATGCCAGTGCGTCGTCGCGATCGTTCCAGTAGGGCGCCTCGCCCAGCAGCGCCTGCGCGTCCACCGCACAGCGCACCCCGGGTGCGGGCCGTCCTTCAGGCGCCGCGGGCGCCAGCGACATGATCGTGCCACCCGCGTTGTGCGACAGCCGCCGCGCGGCCTCCATCAGCGGTGGCGCCAGCGCGTGCAGTCGCGCCGCGGGCAACCGGAAGGCGGGACCCACGACACCGATGGCGGCCACCGCCACGCCGCGATAGTCGAGCAGCGGCGCCGCGACGGCGCTGGTGCCTGCTGCATCCTCGCCCTGCACGAAATAGCCGCGACCGCGCGCGAGTTCCAGCGCGCCTTCGAGCACGGCGCGCCGCGCCGGCGGCAGCGGCTCGAGCAAGGCCCGCATCGCGATCGGTTCGAAGTGCGCGGCGATCGCGCAGCCGAGCGGACTGTCCCACCACGCGCTGCGCTGGCCCACGTCGGCGGCCAGGCGGATGGCCTGCCGGCCTTCGGCCGCGTCGCCGATCACGCACGCGTCGCCGGCGAGAACGCCGAACTGCACGGTTTCGTCGGTCGTGTCGCGCAGCGCGGCGAGTTCGGGCGCGGCGGCCGCGCGCAGATCCAGTTCAGCCCAGACGCCGTGCGCCAGTTCGAGCAACCGGTAGCCAAGTCGCCACGACCGGTCGGCGTTATCGCGTCGCAAGAGGCCGCGGCCTTCGAGCGCCGTCAAGAGGCGGTGCAGCGTGGAGCGGGGCAGGCCGGAGCGTTGCATCAGGTCGGCGAAACCGGCCGATGGCGCCGCGGCGGCAACGAGGTCGAGCAGGTCCATCGCCTTGTCGAGGACGGCGGCGCCGGCAACGCCGCTGTCGCCGTCCGCGGTGCGGCGCGTCTTGGGCGCCGGGATGCCCACGGGGACTCGCGCACTGCCCACTTGACGTTCTCCTCCAGCCGTCTACACTGTTCCCAAACTATAGCATTATGTTCCCATCAGATGGGAATTCCGAGGAATCCATGCCGCAGACGCCGCCGTCCCCCGCCCTCGCCGGCGTCTACCCGATCCTGGCCACGCCCTTTCGCGCGGACGGCACCCCCGACGAAGGCGACCTCGCGCGGCTGATCGACTTCATCGTGGCCGCGCGCGCGGACGGCATCGTGTTCCCCGGCGTGGCCAGCGAATTCGAGACGCTCGCCCCGGCGGAGCGGCGGCATCTGGTCGAAGCGGTGGCGCAGCGGGTGGGCGGGCGCATCCCGCTCGTCATCGGAGTCTCCGCCACCGATGCCGCCACCGCCGAGGCGCTGGCGGCGCACGCGCAAGCGGTGGGCGCGGTGGCGCTGATGGCGGTGGCGCCACCGACTTGCAAGGGCAACCTGCCGGCCATTGCCGATTACTACGCGCGCATTGCCAAGGCGGGCGTGCCCATCATCCTGCAGAATGCGCCGCCGCCCGCCGGCTGCGCGCTGTCGCCGGCCGAGGTCGTCGAGATTGCGCGTGCCAACGCGGCGATTCGCTACGTCAAGGAAGAGTCGCTGCCCTGCGGCCAGCGGATCACCCAATTGCTCGCCGCCGGGGTGCCTCATCTCGCCGGCGTGTTCGGCGGCGCGGGTGGGCGCTACATCACCGACGAGCTCGCGCGCGGCGCGTGCGGCACCATGCCGGCCTGCGAACTGGTCGACCTGCACGTGCGCCAGTTCGCGCTGCATCGCGCTGGCGACCGCGACGGCGTACGCTATCTCTTCAACCGGATGCTGCCGCTGCTCAACTTCCAGGCCGTGTTCCGGATGGCGATGACCAAGGAGGTGCTGCGCCGCCGTGGCGTGATCATGGCCACGCGCGTGCGTGCCGCCGGCCCCATCTTCGATGCGGGCGACCTGCTGGAACTGGATGCGCTGCTGGCCGATGTGGCCGACCTGTTGCCCCTGCCGGCCTCCGCCGCGCGGGCC
>JANNYI010000439.1:0-11185 GCA_031410015.1 Betaproteobacteria bacterium
CTCGAACCCGATGGCGAAGAACACCACCTCGCGCGTGGGCTGCTCTTGCGCGAGCTTGAGCGCGTCGGCCGGTGAATAGACCATGCGCACGTCGCCGCCCTGGGCTTTGGCGCGCAGCAAGCTCATGCCCTTGGAGGCCGGCACACGCAGGCAGTCGCCGTAAGTACATACGACCGCCTTGCGTGTTAGCGCCAGATCGATGGCGAGGTCGATGCGGCCGATGGGCAGCACACACACCGGGCAGCCGGGGCCATGGATCATGTGCACATTGGCGGGCAGCAGGTCTTTGAGGCCGTAGCGCGAAATGGCGTGCGTGTGCCCGCCGCAGAATTCCATCAGGCTGTAGGTGCGCTCCGGGTGCGCCTCGCGCGCAATCGTCGCGGCGAGCGAGCGCGCCAGGTCACCGTCGCGGAATTCGTCGATGTACTTCAAGTGGCCGCCTGTCCGGACAGCCCTGCATCGGCGAAGAGCTCGAGCGTTCGCTGCGCCTCTGCGGGATCGAGTTTGGTCAGCGCGTAGCCGACGTGGATGATCACGTAATCGCCGCGCGCGACGTCGTCGACCAGCGCCAGCGAAATCAGCTTCTGGACGCCGCCGACATCGACCAGCGCCATGCCGGCTTCGGGGAGGTCGACCACGCGGGCAGGAAGGGCGAGGCACATGGTTCAGAGGGCTCCGTTGAAGTCGCAAAGGGCAACCCACGCCTGACCAAGTGCCAAGCCGCCATCGTTGGGCGGCACTGCGCGCGCCTGCAGCAGCGTGAGCCCCCGCTGCGCCAGCGCGGCATGCAGTCCGCGCGCAAGAATCGCGTTGAGGAAGCACCCGCCGCCGCCGCCGACAAGGGTGAGGCCGCCATCACGCGCGGCCTGCTCCACCCAGTGCGCCAGCGCGTCGATGAGCGTGGCGTGAAAGAGCGCGGCGCCGAGGCCGACGTCGCGCTCATCGGCCAGCCGCATGGCCAATGGTGTCAGGTCGAGTTCGTTGGCGGCGCTGATTGCGTAGAGCGATGAATCGGCCGGAACCGCGCCATGCCGATGTGCCGCGCCTTCCAGCAGCATGGCCGCCTGCCCTTCGAACGCCATCCGGGGCTTCAAGTCGAGGAGCCCCGCGGCGGCATCGAACCAGCGCCCCATGCTGCTCGTCTCCGGCGCATGGATTCCACGCGCAAGCATGTCCCGCACCGTCGGCGCGGCGGCCTCGCCGGCATAGCGTCGGTCGATTTCGTCGGCGCGGCCACCGAGCGCCAGCGCCGCTGCACCCATGCGCCACGGTTCGCGCGCCGCGCGGTCGCCGCCGGGAAGTTGCAGCGGCCGCAACCGGCCGAGACGGTCGCAGCGGGCGCCATCCACCCGCAGCAGTTCGCCGCCCCACGCCGCGCCATCGCTGCCCAGACCCACGCCGTCGAGCGCCAGTCCAAGCATGGCGCCCTCCACGCGATGCTCGGCGGCGATCGCGGCGATGTGGGCATGGTGGTGCTGGACGGGCCGCAGCGGCACGCCCCAGTGCGCGCCGAGCGTGGCGGCGAGGCGCGTGCTGTAGAAATCCGGATGCAGATCGTGCGCGACCACGCGTGGCTCCACGTCGAGGATCGACACGAGATGGGCAATCGCGTCGTCGAGCGCCGCGCACGTCGGCGCATTGTCGAGGTCGCCGATGTGCTGCGAGACGAAGGCTTCGTCGCCGCGCGTCACGCACACCGTATTCTTGAACCAGCCGCCCAGCGCAATGACTGAAGGCCCGGCCGCCGCGAGCCTGATCGCGCGCGGCGTGTAGCCCCGGGCCCGGCGAATGAACTGAAAGCCGCCCGGCACAGCGCCGGGCGCGGCGCGCAGCACGCTGTCGTCGCAGCCGACGACGATGTCGCGATCGTGCACGAGGAGCGCGTCGGCGATGCCCGCGAGGCGCGCCACGGCCTCGTCGTTGCCGGTGACCAGCGGCTCGCCGCCGGGATTGGCGCTGGTCATGACCAGCACGAGATTCTGCGGATTCTGCAGCCATGCGGTTCCCCGCGGGCGACCCGCCGCTTCGTGGAACAGCAGGTAGTGCAGCGGCGTGTAGGGCAGCATTGCGCCAAGCCACGCCAGCCCGGGTGCGACGCCGCGCAGCGCGTCGTCGCACCCGCTGCGCTTTTCCAGCAGCACGATGCCGCGTTCCGCTGCTTCGAGCAGCACCACTTCGGGCGCAGTGACCTCCGCCCACTGCCGCGCTGCCGCGACGTTGGCCACCATCACCGCAAACGGCTTTTCGTCACGCCCCTTGCGCGCGCGCAGCCGGGCCACCGCGTCGGCATTGCGCGCATCGCAGGCAAGATGGAAGCCGCCGAGGCCCTTGATCGCCACGATTTCGCCGCGAATCAGTCGCGCGAGCGTCGCGGCAATCGGGTCCGCCTCCGGAAGGGGAATGCCGCTTGCATCGAGGCATGCGAGCTGCGGTCCGCAGTCCGGACACGCGTTGGGCTCGGCGTGAAAGCGGCGATCGAGCGGCGAACGGTATTCGCGCGCGCACCGGCTGCACAGCGCAAATGTCGACATGCTGGTGGTGCTGCGGTCGTAGGGCAGGCGCCGCGTGATCGTGTAGCGCGGACCGCAATTGGTGCAGTTGGTGAACGCATACCGGTAACGCCGGTCACCGGGATCGAGCATCTCCCCGAGGCAATCCGCGCAGATCGCGCTGTCCGGGCCGATGGCGGTCGTGGCGCGGCCCCCGCCGCTTTCCAGGATGGCGAAGCCGGTGGCTTTGCCTGCCGGCACGCAGTCGCTCAGCACCACGCCGTCGACGCGTGCGCGATCGGGCGCCTGCTCGCGCACGCGCCGCACGAGCTCCGCGATGACCGCCGCGTCGCCCTCAACCTCGATGATCACGCCGGCGGCATCGTTGCGCACCCAGCCGTCGAGTGCCAGCTCGCGTGCGAGCCGGTAGACAAATGGACGGAAGCCCACGCCCTGCACGATGCCGCGCACTTCGAGGCGGCGCCGGATCGAGGCGCGCTGCAGCAGCGTTTCCATGGCGGATGTCCTGCGGCCCGCGTCAGGCGGCGGGCGCCGTGGCCGCGAGCATGCCTTCGAGCTCGGCGACACGCCGGCGCAACGCCGCCACGTTGTCGTCGCGGCGGGCGCGCGCCTGCGCCACGCCGTGCTCCAGCCACGCCAGCCAGTCTGCGAAGCCTTCGCCGGAAGTGGCGGAGACGTTGATCGCGGCCAGCCCCGGCTTCATCCGCTGCGCATACTCGACGGCCATGGCCACGTCGAACTGCACGTAGGGCAGGAGATCGATCTTGTTCACCAGCATCAGGTCGGCCGCGCGAAACATGTCGGGATACTTGAGCGGCTTGTCCTCGCCCTCGGTGACCGACAGGATCACCACCTTGTGCGCCTCGCCCAGGTCGAAGGCCGCGGGACAGACGAGATTGCCGACGTTCTCGACCAGCAGCAGGCTGCCGTCGGGCGGGGCGAGCTGCGCCAGCGCCTGCCCGACCATGTGCGCGTCGAGATGACAGCCCTTCCCCGTATTCACCTGCACGGCACTCGCGCCGGTGGCCCGGATGCGGTCGGCATCCAGCGAGGTCTGCTGGTCGCCCTCGATCACGCAGACGGGAATGCGGCCGCGCAGCGCCTCGATGGTGCGCACCAGGAGCGTGGTCTTGCCGGAGCCCGGACTCGAAACAAGATTCAGCGCGAAGATGCCGCGGTCGGCCAGCGTGCGGCGATTCGCGGCGGCAAACGCATCGTTGCGGGCGAGGATGTCCTGTTCGATCCGGACGATACGCGCGGACGGCAGGTCGGGCTCGTGCACGCCTCCGAGCGGCGCGACGCTTTCTGGCGCATGGGCCATGGCCGCATGGTCGTGACTGTGCCATGTGCCGTCGGCGTGCCGATGCAGCGGCGCTGCCGGCGCGGGGACGTGCGAGCGACCACCGTCGTGCCTATGCCAGTGCGTGCGCGTCGTCCCGTCGTCGTGCCGATGCTCGTGCGGGTGCTCGCCCGTAGTCCTGACGACGACACCATCGATCCTTGCTTCCCCGTCACCACAGCCACATGTCGTGCACATTGCCGTTTCCCTTCGTTTTGTCTGGCGCTCGCGACGACTACGCGATGCCGATTTCCTTGACCCGCATGGCATCGCCCTCCAATACCTGGAGCTGATAGCTGCCGCATTCGGGGCACGCGTCGCCGAGTCTTGAGAGCGGCACGCGCGCCGCGCATGGCATGCACCACGCAAGGCCGGTGGTCCGGGCGATGTCGAGTTTCGCGCCCTCGGCGACGCTGCCGCGCGTCACCGCGTCGAAGCAGAACTCCAGCGCTGCCGGCTCGACGTGGGCAAGAGCGCCGATCTCGAGCCACACCGTATGCACGCGCGTGGCCGCGCTTGCCCGCGCCGCATCCATCACGATCCGCAATACGCCCTCCGCCAGCGCGACTTCATGCACGGGCCACCTCCACCCGGCACGCGACACAGGGATCCAGCGCGTGCACGGCAAGCCGCGCCGCGCGATGCAGCCACGGCTCGTCGTCGAAGGCGAGATTCTCGAGGCCGCGCACCAGCGCGCCGCCGGGATGAAAATTCCATTCGGTGGGCGCCACGATCTGGTAGTCGCCCACGCACTCCTCGTGCACGCGCGCGTGGTGCAGCAGCAGGCCGCGCGCGGTTTCGACACTGGCCAGGCCTTCGCCGTGGTCGAGCGCGATGCCGCCGACCCGCGGCGAACCCGGCACCTGCGCCGGCGCTCCGGTCATTGCAAGCGTCATCTGCGCAAGTTCCGCCAGCCGCGCGACGATCCGCGTGACGACCGCATTGCCGAACTGTTCCTGCAGCGCGAGCACCAATGCCAGGTCGTGCATGCGCGCGAGCGCGCCGGTCTCGACCGGCGTGCCGTCCCAGGTGGGCGCGCGCCCGAATGCAGGATCGCTGCGCAGCGCCGGCACGATCACCTGCAGCAGCGCCTCGGCCCGCATGGGGGGCATCAGCGGCGTCGTACTGCGGCCCAGCGTGGGCAGGTCCGTCAATATGCTCCCCAACAGCAACGCCGGCAGGGTTGCGCCGCGCGCGCACCATGCGCGCAGCGCGTCGACCTGCGTCAGTTCGAGCCAGGCGGCCGGCGGCATGCCGAAGACGGCCTGCGCTGCAATCGCCGCGAGGCGCGTGCCCAGTTCGCGCATTGCCGTGGCATCGTGCAGCTGCGTTGCGCCGTCCGCGCCGCGTGTCGCCGATGCGATCTGGAAGCGCGCCGCGGTCACCGGCGTGGGCGAAGGCGCATGACCCATCGTGTCCGGCCAATCGATCAGCAGGTGCCAGAACGTGTCCTGGATGGACTCGAGCAGCACTTCCCGGTCATGACTGCCGGCATCGGCCTTGAGCGCGGTGGCCCCGGCTGCGGCCAGCGCGACCGCAGCCGCGGCGCCCTGCGCGCCGCCGCACAGGCTGAAGAGCTTGGGGACCATGGCGGCGGCGTCGAGCGCCGTCTTGCCGACCAGCACGCGCGCCGCGATCACCGGGCGGGTCGAGCGCACCGTCACCTGCCGCACCCGCCGCTCGCTGCAGTCGAGGCGCACCACGAGTTCACCCTCGATGCTCACGGTTTCCTGTCCGTCCAGCGACCGCGGAGGAAGTCGCGTTTGGTCTGCGGTGTGTTGAGGGCCGCCTCGAACTGGGCCAGCGGGCCGGGCGCCGCCGGATCGCGCTCCGGCGGCGGCGAGAGGTTGCCCACCGGCACGGCGGACACCTCCGCGTTGACAATGTCGAAAAGCGCGGCGCGTGCAAGCTCGGCCACCATGCGCGCCGTCGCCTGATCGTCGAACTGCAGCACCGGGGAAAACAGCGAACACATCTGGTACTCGCCCGCCAGCGGATCGTTGGCGCCGATGAAATCGTAGATGCCCGCGGGAAAGCGGTACGCCCGTTTTTCGCCGTGCGCCAGCGGTTGCCACGCCGCAGGATCGCGCGGCGCGAGGATGAGGTTCATGAACCATGGCGTGACCAGAACGCCCAGCCAGTGACCCTGCCAAGGTGCGAAGCCCACCGCCTCGACCGCAAGCGCGCCGTTGACGATGGGCAGGCCGGTCATGCGCGCTGCGACCACGCGAAACGCCTGCGCGAATTGCGTCGAGGGATCGGGCAGCATGGTTGCGGACTGCGCGACGGGCCGCGGTCCTGCGCCGTCGCCGTGTGCGGCAGGCGAAGCCACGGCGGGAGTCCGCTCGCTGCTAGTCATCGGTCAGCACCAGGAACTGGTCCTTCGTGGCCGAGCAATTGGGGCAGGTCCAATGCGCGGGGAGATCGGCGAATGCAGTGCCGGGCGGGATCTGCCAGACGACCGGGTCGCCCTCTGCGGGGTCGTAGACCTGCCAGCAGATCTTGCATTCGAGCCGCGTTGCCGCGGCAAGCGGTGCTGGCGTTACCAGGTTTCCGGGCGTCGGCATACCGTCAGTTCGGCGCCTGCTCGGCGCACGACTCGCTCATCCAGTCGACGAGTTCGACCAGCCGCTCGCGGGTATCGACCAGGTCTTCCGCCGCCGCGAGCACCACCTCCGGCACGTCGACGATTTCGATCGTGTTGAGGATCAGCGTGTTCATGTTGTTGAAGTACTGCACGCGCCAGACATCGGCGAGCCCGGTGGAGGTGACGTGGCAGTTGCCGAAGCCGCGCGAGATCATCGCGACAGTGCCCACCGGCAGCGCCTGCTCGAGCACGGCGTGGTCGTCGGGCGTCATCGGGAACAGCGTCAGGTTGATCACATGCGCCGGCGCCGCGCGCGCGCGCGTTGCCATCTGGCTTGAAATTTCGGCCAACAGCGCCGGTGAGTTCATCGCGCCGTCCGGAAGTTCGAATTGCGCCGGCGTGGCCAGCACGTTCTCCCGCGCCGACTCCAGGGCGACCGCGGGCAGCATGCCCGCCTCCAGCCAGTCGCGCGTCAGGCGACCCCCGGCATCGACCTCGCACACGCGCCAGAGCCCGGTGAACACGCTCTCCTGGATCCGGAACCGGCGCGTGCCGCCGATCTGGATCGACACTTCGCCCTCGCCCAGCATCTGGTTGATGATTTCAAGTATCGGCGCGGGGATGCCGGCCAGGTCGAGGCGCGGTCCCTGCGGCATTGCCGCCGGGTCCCAGTCCGCGAGTCGCGCGACCAGCACGGCCAGCAGATCGCGGGCGTCGCCAAGCGCCGCGGCATCGGCGCGCTCGGGCACCATCGGCATCCGGAACGTGTTCATGCCGCGCGGCATCTCGAGGTACTGCAGCTCCTCGTCGTCGCCGGGCTGCGAACCCGCACCAACGATCCGCACGGGAAGCGGGAAGTCTTTCATCGTGTCGTCCTTGAGGTTATGCGTGACAGTTGCCGGCACCATCGCCACCGCCCTTGACGGCGATGCCGATGCCTGGCGGGCGGGTTGGCGCGGCATCGAGCAGGTTGGTCATTTCGGCCCGGTACTCGTCCCAGTTGCGCAGGCCATCGACGACGCCGACGTACTGGCCGTCCGCCAGCATCACGAAGGCCGGCCAGCGGCGAAAGCCAAATCGTGTCGACAACGCGCGCCCCGCGTCGGGCAGCACCACGCCCACGCGGAAGCGCCCGGGGTACGCGCGCACAAGCTCAGGCACGATCACCGCGAGGTCGAGCGTTTCCTTGAAGCGGCCGGGATCCTCCAGGAAGACCAGCAGCGCGCGGCCGGGGGCCTCCGTCCACGGCGCGAAGTTCGCTGGCGTCACGTCCGCGAAGCCGTGCTTCGAAAAGAGCTGCGCGACCAGTGGATATTCAAGGGGGCCGGCCCCCGCGGCCAGGGGCATCGGAATCGTCGTCATCGGGCATTTCCTTTGAGATGATCGGGAAGCACGGGCTCGCGATCGACGAGATCGGCGAAGTGGACATTGACGTCGCTCTCGCCGGCAAGAACAGCCTCGAGCGCATCCAGCGCCGCATCGGTCTGCCGCGCCTCGTCCTCGCTCAGCACGCGGCGGGCGGCACCGCAGAACGCGAGCACCCACGTTCCGACGGGCTGCTCACCCACCAGCATCAGGTCGAGCGATTCGCGCTGGCCGCGGCCCGCGCCGACGGCGCGGCCGTTCGCGGTGGAAACCAGTTGCATGGGTACGCCGATGCACATTCAGCGTTCTCCGCGCGGAAGCGATTCGAGGAGACGCGGATCGCCTTCGCGGCACGCCTCCGCGGCGGACGGCCGTCCGGTTTCGTAGGCCTCCAACCCGAGCGGATCCGCATTCAGCAGCGCAAACGAGGACCCGCTTGCGCGCGGCGTGCCGGCAAAGCCCCACGCCGCGAGCTGCCCGGCCGCGAGGCGCACGGCCTCGGGCAGGCGATCGCGCACCGGCGAGCGCAGGCTGCCGCCGAAGTCGTTGAGTTCGACCGGCTGGACGCCGATTGCGACGATGGTGTCGGGCGTGCGCCCGTTCATCTGCGCCAGCGCCAGCACATCGTTGAAGCTGGTCTGGTGCGGCGACAGCTTGGTGCGCCCCCAGGCCGGAACCTCGTCGTCGCGCAGCACCCGCAACGTGCCGGGCGGGAGGCCAAAGTCGATCGCGTCGAACACCAGCACCCGGCGCGCGCTGGCCACCGGCTCATAGAGCATGAGCCCCAGCGTGCCGCCGTCCTGCAGCGTCACGCCTTCGGGAAAGCGCCAGGCCGCGTGCAGCGCCTCGACCGCGCGCACGCCGAATCCCTCGTCGGCCCAGAGGATGTTGCCGATGCCCAGCACCAGGACTTCACATTGCGAATCCATGCCCTCACCTGTTACTGCTATCGTTACAGGCAGAGGCTACTTTGGCGCCGAAAACGTGTATTGCGCTAGGTCAAAAGGAGGCCGGGATGCGTTCCGCGCGCCGCGCTGGCGCCGCACGAACGCGGTAGAGTCACGCGGCCAAAGGAGAATCGACCATGTATCTCGGAATGTTCCTGCGTCCGTTCGACGCCCGCCGCGCGCGGCAACGACTCGCGGCACGACTCGCCGTCTTCGCACTCGCACTGCTGGTGTTGCCGGCGGTTGTCCAAGCCCAGGCCGGCGGCGCCGCCAAGGGCAATCCTCGCCTCGCCGACCTCAATATCGAGATCTGGCCGGAATACGATCGCCCGGCCGCGCTCGTGATTCTGCGGGGCGCACTGGCGGAAAGCGTGAAGCTGCCGGCCACGGTGTCGCTGCGGCTGCCCAAGTCCTCCGGCGGGGCGGCGGCAGTGGCCTATTCCGCAACGGCGGACGGCAACCTGCTCAACCTCAAGTACGAAAGCGCCACCGCCGGCGAATTCATCACGCTTAAGTTCGAGATGCCGGAGCGGTTCTTCCACGTGGAGTTCTACGAACCCATCGCCACCACGGCGCCCGCGCGCAACTTCCGCTATGCATGGCCGGGGGATCTGGCGGCCGATCGGGTCGCGGTGGTGCTGCAGGAACCGGCGGCGGCAAGCGACATCGTGGTCGAACCGAAGCTCGACGCCACCTCCACGGGCCAGAACGGGCTGCGCTATCGCTCCGCCGAATTGGGGGCTCTGGAGGCCGGCAAGGCGTTGCCCATCGCCGTGCGCTATACCAAGGCCGACGCGCGCCCCTCGGCCGAGATCCTGAAGCCGAAGGTCAGCGATGTCCCCGGCGTGCCTGCGGTTGCCTCCGCGGCGAACCCGCATGGGGCGGCCGTTGCCGCGGCAAGCGGGGGATGGCCGGAGTGGGTGTTCCCGCTTGCGGGGCTGATGCTGCTTGGACTCGGCGGCGGCGCGCTGGTGTGGCGGCAGTGGCGGCGCGCATCGCAGCCGGACGCGGCAGCCGGGCTTGCGTGCGCCAAATGCGGCGCTGCGCAGGCACCCGGCAATCGCTTCTGCGGCAAATGCGGCGCGAAGGTGGCCCGCTGAATTGAATGCCGGGTCCCGCATACGTTGTGTGCGGCACCGCACGGACACCGTCAACGCCAGAGCCAAGACTAGAAGTGGCGCAGCTTGCTTTCTTTGTATCAACCAAAGACGACCGCGATGGCGATAGGTATTGATCGACGCGCGCGCAATGCCCCAGTGGCACATCGCCTTCACCTTCAAGATGTACCCGTTCCACAATCAACCCGATTTTCGAATGGAGTAAAGATGACCAAGTCCAAAGTACTTCCCAACCTCGCACGCCGCGCCACATTAGGTGTGCTGCTTGCCGCAACACTCGCCGGTTGCGCGACCCAGGCGGTGTCCCCTTCCGAGCCGGAGAAGCTCGTCAACGACGCACAAACGACGCTCAGCAACTTCCTGCGCGACCCCGACCAGACCTGGATCCAGGAAAACCTCGGCCGTGCCAAGGCCGTGATGATCGCCCCGCAGATCGTGCGCGCGGGCTTCATCTTCGGCGGCTCGGGTGGTCGTGCCGTGCTGGTGGCGCGCGACGGGCGCACGTGGGCCGGCCCCGCGTTCTACAACCTGGCCACGGCCAGCGTCGGCTTCCAGGCGGGGCTCGATGTGTCTGAAGCCATCATCGTCGTGATGACGGACAAGGGCATGAATTCGCTGCTGTCGAGCTCGTTCAAGCTGGGCGGCGATGCGAGCATTGCCGCAGGCCCGGTCGGCGCCAGCGCACGGTCGACGGTGACGGCTGACCTCATCACGTTCACCCGCGCCAAGGGCATCTACGGCGGCCTCAATCTCGACGGCACCGTCGTCAGCACCAACATCCCGTGGAATGACGCCTTCTTCGGCAAGACCAACTTGCTGCCGCCGGACATCCTGATCCGCCGGACTGCGACCAGCCCGAAGGCGGCAGGACTCCTGGCCGACGTGGCGAAGGCAACGAAGTAAGCAGGAGATTCCGGACTGCCGGTTCGCAACGAACCGGCGAAATCCACGCGCATCGTGCAGGAACCCTGCGCGGTGCGCTGGTGCGGAAGGTACTCTCGAACGGCGGGCTATGCCCGCCGTTTGCGTCCGGGCAACCGCATCTGGCGCATGGCCTCGTGCATGTCCCACGCCACCTGCAGGTGCATCCAGAACGCCGCCTCGTTGCCGAAGAACAGCGCAAGGCGAATGGCGGTGTCGGGCGTGATCACGCGACGCCCGTTGATGAGTTCGTTGACCCGACGGCGGGACACGCCAAGCGCAGCCGCCAGCTCGGTCTGCGAGATCGCCAGCGGTTTCAGGAACCGCGTGGCGAGAAACTCGCCGGGCAGCGGCGGCCGGCGCGCGGGCAGCCCCAGCGCCGGGCGCCTCTTCGCCGC
>JANNYI010000440.1:0-1350 GCA_031410015.1 Betaproteobacteria bacterium
CGATGCGCACGGCCTTGCGCAGGATGATCCCGGCGGTGTTCGGCTGCAGCGTGGTCGCCCATTTACAGACCGGGCCGAACAACTTCTCGTGGTCAAGCACCTGGTGGGTGAAGAAGGGCTCGCGCCGCGTCTCGATCTGGCCGGAGATCGCAAGCATCGGCACGCGGTCCAGCCAAGCGTTCGCCACTGCGTTCACGAGATTGGATGAACCCGGCCCGAGCGTCGACAGGCACACGCCGGGCAAACCGGTGAGCATGCCGGTCGCCTCGGCCATCAGGCCCGAAGTCCCCTCGCGCGTGGCAAGCACGAAATCGAGCCCTTCGCGGCGCGCGGCCTCGAGGAACTCCACCGAGGGGTCGCCCGGGTAGCCGAACACGTGGCGCACGCCGAGCGTGCGCAGGTAGCGGACGATCAGTTCTGAAACGGTCACGCGAATTTCCCCTTAAGGAGGTGCGGCCGATCCACACTGCCGCATCTGATTTCATGCCAGCGACGATTATTGCCGAAATGGAGGAATCCCGGTGCCGCCGCTTCAGATCCAGCAACCATCGGTGCGCACCACCTGACCCGCCCCTACTCGCCCATCAAGGATTGCCGAGGAAATCCCGCTTGCCGATCTCGACGCCGTTGTGGCGCAGCATGTTGTAGGTCGTGGTGACATGGAAATAGAAATTCGGCACCGCATGTCCAAGCAGGAACTGCATGCCTTTGTAGTGCGTTTCCTTGTCGCCGCGCCGGGTCACGATGGCCTTGTCCTCGGTGCCGTCTATCTGCGCCGGTGTCACGCCCTGGATGAAGGCGATGGTCTTCGCAATGCGCGCCTTGAGCTCGGCCAGTGTCGTCTCGGTGTCCTCGTCCTTGGGGATCTCCAGGCCGGCCAGCCGCGCCACGACACCCTTGGCTGTGTCGCAGGCGATCTGCACCTGGCGGGACATCGGGAGCATGTCGGGGTAGATGCGAAAGCCGGTCAGCGCCGTGACGTCGAGCTTTTTGGCGTCGACATGGGCCTGGGCCTTGTCGAGGATGTTCGACAGGTTGCCGAGGATGTTGGCGAAGCGCGGCACGCTCGCCTGGTACATGGAAATGCTCATGGGAATTCCTGGAAGTGAGAAGTTGCCGGAAATACCGGATGGCAGCATTCTGGCTGAAGACCCGCGCCGGTGCTTGGGCTCATGCTGGAAGTGGCAGTATTTGCAGGGCCGTTCAGTAGACCACCACGCTCCTGATCGATTCGCCCTTGTGCATCAGGTCGAAGCCGTCGTTGATCTTCTCGAGGGGCATCACGTGCGTGATCAGGTCGTCGATGTTGATCTTGCCCTCCATGTACCAATCGACGATCTTCGGCACGTC